>JBBAGC010000025.1:0-12205 GCA_041655115.1 Spirochaetota bacterium
TTGAGCAGGAAAAATTATTGTATTTTATTTTAGCTTATCCTCAAAAACTGGTTTTGATAAAAACAGGTGAAAAGAATGAAGAAAAACGTTTTCTTGGTTATGTATTTAGCAATCGCAGAGGAAGCGAAGGCATTCACCCAATCCAAAGAAGCAAAAGCATAGATGAATGCACACAGCTGTATGATGCTAACAGTTTTACTAATTTTGAAAAAGCCAGTACTTATATTTATAAGGCCTTTTTGGGTGAGTTTGATTTAGATGTTCCCGAAAATTTACAACAAAATGTAAGCTATCAAAATCTGGTGGATATGTTCACTTTTGATCGTGTGGACTTTGAAAAAAACATTTCCTTATCGGTCAAAAAAAAAGTAAAGATTGAAAGTAAATGGGATATTGTAAAAATTGGTCAAATTGCTGAAACACAATACGGGTACACCGATAAAGCAACAAATAATGGTAAAGTCAGGTATCTTAGAATTACAGATTTAAATGATGATGGTTCAATAAAAATTGACAGTGATATTGTTTTTATTAATCCTGATAATAAAATTAAAGAACAATTCTTATTACAGAATAACGATATTGTCATTGCAAGAAGTGGTAGCGTAGGGAAATCCGCTATTTATAAATCTGATAAATATGAGCAAATGATTTTTGCCTCATATTTAATTCGCTTGAAAATAAATTCAGACTCAGTTCTTCCTTATTATTTATTTAATTTCACAAAAACTAAAATGTATTGGAATCAGGTTGAGGCCAATAGTATTGCTGTTACTCAACCAAATTTAAATGCTGAGAAAATAAAGGCTTTCCAAATTCCTCTTCCACCGCTTGATATTCAGCAAAAAATAGTCTCTGAAATTGAAGTACTGGAAAAACAGGAACAAAAAGTGACTGAGGAGATTGAAAAGTTTAAAGCTGAAATTGAAATTAATTTTAAAGGTATAGAAGGAAAACTAAAAAGACTGGATGAGGTTTGTGAATTAAAGGCAGGTAATTTTGTAAAGGTTGGTGATATAAGCAAAATTTATAGTTCAGATCTTTACCCATGTTATGGAGGAAATGGATTACGAGGATATACCAAGACATATACAAATGATGGAAAATTTTCTTTAATTGGACGGCAAGGCGCTTTGTGTGGCAATGTGCATTTAGTTTCAGGAAAATTTCACGCAACAGAACACGCATTAGTTGTTTATCCCAAAGAAGATATTGCTATTCTTTGGTTGCATTATCAATTAGTGTTTATGAATTTGAATCAATATGCGACAGGTACAGCTCAGCCTGGACTTTCAGTAATGAATCTTAATCCAATAGAGATTACAGTTCCGCCTTTAGAAGAACAAAAAAAGCTAGTTTCTGAAATAGAAAAAATTGAGATCAAAATAAAAAAATTGGAAAAACAAATAGCTGAAATCCCCAAACAAAAAGAAGCGATTTTGAAAAAATATCTTGAGTAGCACCTTTGTATGTTTTGCACTCCAGGGCTATAAAACAGATGCTAACTATCCTGGTTCAGAAGGCTGATTGCAGATGTGAAGTTTAAATAATTTTTTTATCCTTTTAAATTACATCTTTTAATTTTCTCTTGCCCTTCTAAGACTACTTCTTATTTTTAGTTCATATATTATAATTGGTGATATTGTCCAACAGGAACTAACAATGGATGCAACAAAAAATAAAGATATAATGTCTACAAAACCTCTTATTGTATCACCAGCAGGAAATCTGGAGAAGCTTAAATTTGCAGTAAAGTATGGAGCTGACAATGTATATTTTGGCGGTGAAGGATTTAATCTGCGTGTACAGGCTGATAATTTTACCTTTCCTGAGATTGAGGAGGGAGTGAAGTTTTGCAGGGAAAGAGGTGTTAAAACAACATTTCTTATGAATTCCTTTCTCCATGAAAACCAGATAAGTGAAGCTGAAAAGTATGCTTCCAGAGTTAAGGAGCTTGGATGTGATTCAGTGATGGTATCAGATCCAGGTATGCTGATGATTTTAAAAGATGCAGGCATTGAGGCTGACTTTCATCTTTCAACGCAGATGAGCACTTTGAATCACAGGTCAATAAAGTTCTGGCTTGATGCTGGTTTTAAACGAATTGTTCTTGGCCGGGAAGTTACTCTTGATGAAATAAAAGAAATAAAAAGAAACACTGATGCTAAAATAGAAATTTTTGTTCATGGAGCATTATGTATTGCCTATTCAGGCAGATGTCTTTTAAGCAGATATCTTTCAGGCCGTGACGCCAATGCAGGGGATTGTTCACAGCCATGCAGATGGAAATATTTTCTTATGGAGGAGAAGAGACCCGGGCTTTACCTTAAGGTTATGGAAAATCAAAAAAGCACGGAAATTTTATCATCCAAAGACCTTTGTCTTATTGAAAAAATAGAGGAGTATGTTGATGCAGGGGTTGATGCTTTTAAAATTGAAGGTCGAATCAAGTCCCTTTATCATGCTGCAAACACAACAAGAGTATATAAGCACGCTGTTCAACTTGCAGGCACAGAGGGTTTTGGTGAGAATCTGCCCTTCTGGCTTTCAGAGCTGGATCTGATAAGTCACAGACCCTATACATCAAATCTTTTTGATGAATTTGGGCTTATGGGGTATGATGGTGTTCCCTATATTAACAAGGCGCTTTTTGTAGCATACAGGACAGATGAAGGCGAGTCTGACGAAATTATGATAAAGACATTTAATCCTGTTTACAAAGGTGAAACACTTGATTGCATTTATCCAATTGGAGAAAGAATACTTGATAGAAAATATAGAGTAAAAAAAATATATATGGAAGATAAGGAATTTGAAATGGCCAGGCCTAACAGCTTCTACCGTATAAAGCTGGACAGCCCGGTTTTTGATGATGCCATATTTCGAAGGCCTCTTGTTCCAAAGGAGAAGAGCTGATGATTACTAAACCACCAGGAGTAGAGGATATTTTCCCTGATAAGGGATTAAGGTGGAACCATATAGTAAAAACCGCTAAAAAAATTTTTCGCAATTATAATTACAAAGAGCTTATAACACCTGTTATGGAATTTACAGAGGTTTTTTCTAGAGGTATAGGTGAGGATACTGATATTGTCTCAAAGGAAATGTTTACTTTTGAGGACAGGGGAGGGAGAAGCCTTACGCTAAGGCCTGAGGGCACAGCAGGGATTGTGCGCGCCTATGTTGAAAACGGCGAATATAACAGGCTTGCACTTTGTAAGTTTTTTTATATGGGACCCATGTTTAGGGCTGAAAAGCCGCAAAGGGGCAGATTGCGCCAGTTTAACCAGTTAGGGGCCGAAATTTTTGGCAGTGAAGATCCCTATTATGATTATGAGATCATATCACTTGTTGATTCAATAGCAAAAGAAACTGGTATAAAAAATTACCGCGTGCTTGTTAATTCTATTGGGTGCAGGGAATGCAGACCAGGCTACATGACAAAGCTGAAAAATTATTATAATGAAAAAAAGGATAAGCTTTGTGAAGATTGTGCAAGGCGCCTTGAGAAAAATCCCCTCAGGCTTCTTGATTGTAAAAATGAAAAGTGCAGGGCACTTAAACCCATGGCTCCTGTAACATCAGAGCATCTTTGTGAAAGCTGTTTTAATCATTTTAATGCAGTAAAATCCTACCTTGATAAGGATGGGCTTAAATACGAAATAGACAAATACATGGTAAGAGGACTTGATTATTATACAAGAACAACATTTGAGCTTGTGGCTGACAATCTGGGGAGTCAAAATGCATTTGCAGGTGGCGGGCGCTACGATTATCTGGTAGAGCAGTTTGACGGAAAGCCTACGCCAGGTGTGGGTTTTGCAGCAGGAATGGAGAGAATATATCTTCTTATTGAAGAGGAGGACATTGCTCCTGAAGGTGTGGATGTTTTTGTTATACATTCAGGTGGGGCAAGTCTTGAGGTTGCTGCTTCAATGGTTAAAGCTTTACGTTTAGCAGATATATCTGCTGATATTGAGCCTTCAGTAAAAAGTTTTAAGGCCCAGTTTAAGAGATCTGAAAGGGAGAAGGCTTCTTTTGTGATGATTATTGGTGAAGATGAAATTGCAGAAGGTGCTGTAACAATAAAAAATCAGCAATCCGGCAATCAGGTCAAGATTCCGTACAAGGAAGCTGCTGATTTCATAATTAAAAATCTGCAATAATTTTTTGTAAATATAGGATCACTGTTCATTCCGACTCCAGAGAGAGGATAAAATTGTTAAGAGAAACAGCTCTTTGGAGTCGGATAAACAGGCTAAGATTTTAATTAAAGCTGAGCCTGGGGCTGTTCTTTTGCAGCTTCCTCCTGTTTCAATTTTGATTCAAGAAACCTTATTTCATTGCCTACGATTTTAATTCTTGATCTTGCTTTTCCTTCTTCATTTTCCCATCTGTCCTGACGCAGATTTCCTATTATCATTAAACGCTTTCCCTTTTTTACATTGTTTGAACACATTTCAGCAATTCTTTCCCATGTTTCAACTTCAATAAATGATACCCTTGGGGGATCTTCAGTTTTTGAATAATGGTTAACTGCAATAGAAAAGGTACATACTGATTTGCCGGTTTTGGTTTTTTTTAACTGTGGATCCTGTGTAACAAAACCTTCAATTGTTGCTGCTGCAAAATTATTCATAAAAGGACTCCTTTGTGTAAGTTTTTTATTCTTTCTTATTATTACGTTTTTCTTCTCTTTTTTTTTGAAAAAAATTAGTTGAGATCAAAAAAATGTTGTTTATTTAAAAATAGAAAAATGATTGATTTATCCTGAATGACTGGTTCATTCTTTTTTTTAAGTGTTTCTGGAGGAATTATGAAAAAAATAATTATTACTATAATATCTCTATCCCTTTTGTTTTTGTTTTCATGTAAGGAAAAACAGGAAGTAATAAAACTTGAGGGAATAGTTAATTTTGTTTCAGGTGAAGTATTGCTCAAAACTACTAATGGTGAGTTTCAGGCAAGAGTAGGGGATTTTGTCGCAGAAGGCATAACTGTTAAGACTGGTGCTAAATCAGCAGTTGATATATATTTTAATCAAAATGTAATAAGAATTCT
The DNA here is from genome assembly GCA_041655115.1 of Spirochaetota bacterium. GTDB lineage: Bacteria > Spirochaetota > UBA4802 > UBA4802 > UBA5550 > JBBAGC01. Next base: position 5,062 of record JBBAGC010000025.1, read on the forward strand.
TGAGAACAGTGCAGTTTCTATACATGAGCTTTTTCAGGAAGCAGGAACTGGTAAGGAATTTACTGAATTTTATGTGGAAAATGGTAAGGTATTTTCCAAGGTGTCCAGGAAATTAGTATCAGGAGAGAAGTATCAGATTACAACAAAAACTACTGTTGCTGGAGTAAGGGGTACTGAATTTTTTGTTGAAGAGAGTGAAGATGTTAGCAGAATCGCCTGTATAGAAGGAACTGTTGCAGTAAAAAAAGCTGATGAGGATGATTCGAAATTTATTAATCTTGAAGCAGGTAATGAAGCAGTTCTGGATGAAAATAAGGAATTTGATTTGCGTGAGCTTGAGGGGCAGAATAAAGAAAATATTCAAAAAATACGCGATGAAATTAAAGAGATGCGTAAGGATATAAGGGATAAGTTTGATAAGCAGAGAGAGAAAATACGAAAAGAGGTTTCTGACTTGAAAGATGCAACAAAGGAAAAGGTTGCTGAACAGAAAATTCTGGATAAAGAAAATGTTAAAGCTGCAAAAGAGGCATCAAAGGCAAAAGTGAGCGAGATGAGAGGCAGTATTGATGATAAAAAGAGTGAAGCAAAGACCGCGGTTGATAAATTTGAAAAACCTGATATTAAAGGGGTTAAACCTGATATAAAAAAATTAGGTCAATAAAAGTAAAAATTGGTGATTGTAAACAGGAATTTTATTTTAACAAGGGAAGCTGTGCTTCCTTAGACTTTGTCCCACAGGTCTTGCCATATGTGGTTAAGGGCTGTTTTCCACTTTTCATTCTGGAAAGCCAGGGCTCTCCATTTTTCGCAACCTGCAACTTTTTTTTCAAGAAGAGCCCAGCCCTTTTTATAATCAAATTCCTGCCACAGGGTTCCGGCCTTAAACACATACTCGCAGCTTTCAGTTTTTAGCAGCTCTTTTATGCCTTTTTCATAATCAAATTTTTTCCAGTGAGCGCCTGCGTAAAATAAAAATTCCGGATCTCCTGCACTTATCAGGTAGCTAAACCCTTTGTCATAGTCAAAAGATTTCCATTCCTTTCCTGCATAGTATATGTACCTGGCACTTTTAAATTTACCCAAAGCATCCAGACCTTTGGAATAATTATAGCCTTTCCAGAATCTTCCAGCTCTGTAAAGATACTCTGAATTTTCAGTCTTTACTAAAAAATCCAATCCCTTGTCATAATTAAATTCAGGCCAGAATATACCTGATTTATGAATATATTCTGATTCACCGGAAAAAATAAGTGCTGTTAATCCCTTGTTATAGTCAAAGCATGGCCAGTGCCTGCCACTTAAATAAATATAACGGGGTATTTTTGAGTTTAAAATAAGCCCGGTTCCTTCATTTTCAGCAAATCTGCTGTCTTCGCATCCGCGCCTGTATATTTCTTCTATTGTTTTATTCAATGTATTGGATCCTGTTATTGCATTCTGCCTTTTAGTCTTATGCCTTTATCCGGTCTTGAAATTTTAACAACTTTGCCAAAGGGTGGATTAAACTTTTCATCCCTGTCTTCACTTATAAGCCATAGCGTGTTTTTGTATTTTTCCAGCCTGTCCATGTCATAAATATATCCATCAGTAATTACAATAAGAAGCTCATTATGACCCTTCATAAAATCGTTAAACAATGATTCAAAATAGGTGGTTCCACTGCTTCCGGATTTGATATATTTCCAGTCACCTTTTTTGTAAAGGTAGGGTTTTTCCGCATCAGAAGATTTTACAAAGCTATTGTCCTGCTTTTCAGGTATAAATACCCTTTCATCCAGGCAAAGCAGGTAAACCCTGAACCGTTTTAGAAGCTCTTCAATAATCCCAAAAGCTGATTCAATATTATATGGTTTCATTACCATGGAGCCGGAAAGGTCAACAGCTACTGTAATTGCCTCCTTTTGCTTAAAGGATCTTCCTGGAGAATAAATACCCTGGCTGAAATACCTTTTATTGAACCTGTTGTATGTGTATTCCCACTCCATGGACTGGGCAGTAAGGTCAACAATGCTTTTAAGTCTGTTTTCCCAGGATGTGTCTGTTTTTTGAGGTGCTTCAATAATTGCTGTAATCTCCTGAAAAATTCTTTCGCTTCGGCATGTTTCATCTCTTTTAGCAGTTGTGATAAAATGATTTATCTTTGATTCAAGAATGTTTTTTTCTGTTTTGGGCTTCATTACATGAACTCCGGTAGGAACCATGTCACCTCCATCAGTTTCAAAAAAAAGGCCATCCATATTTTTAAAACGGGTGTATTTTTCCTCTGGTGCTGTGTTGTAGGATAGATCCAGAGACTTTAATGCATCTTCAAGCTCTTCTATTGATGACTTTATTTTTTTACCGGAACTTATGCCCTTTTCATCTGTGCTTGTAAATTTGAATTCTTTGAGTTTTTCAGGGGGCTGATCCTTTAACCAGCAATAGACCTCTTCCCATGTGGGATCTTCAATATCTGTTTCTTTGAAAAAATCCAGAGGTATTTCAGGTAAACCTGCTGGAAGAGTAAGAGGTGGCACATCAGGTGAATAGGAGGTTTTATGGGAAAAGAATACTTTGCTGTTTTCTTTCAGAAAGGTATTTATTACCATATCCTGTGCAAGGTTTTGCAAATATATTTTACCTTCTGGGAATGCCCTGTGATCATGGTTAAGCACTATATGCATCATTTCATGTATAAGAAGCCCTGTTGTTTCATCATTGCTTAAGGTGCTGATAAAATCAGGATTATAAAAAAGCACAAGCCTTGAATGATAGAGGGTCAGAGCCAGGGTAGGGATTCCCTTCTCTTCTGTAAGATCCACGCCCTGGTAGAAGTATGAGGCAAAACGGCTTTTCTGCCAGAGCTCTTCCAGTATCAGTTCAAGATTCATTTTTATAAGGCTTTCTCCACATGTCTTATGAGATTTAAAAATCAGTATAGAATCAGTATATTGGTAAATATTTTGTGATTAATTTAACAGTGATGAATACTTTGATTTTAAAAAGTTTACTGTTTCTTTATCATCTATTCGTTTTACAGCTTCAGGTATAAGTGTAAAAATTCCGCATTCCCTTAAAAGAAGGAAAAAGTATGACATTGTAATATCGCCTCTGGAATAGCCTATAAATTTTAGCACATTGCTTAGCATTGTAATGTCATCATTTTTAAGCTCACCAGAAGATGCAGCAGCTTTTTCTCTGAGTATTTCTATTGTGCCATTTAATGCCCACAAAAGGTCTTCAACAGGAATTTCTCTTTTTTTATGCTGTTCAAGTTTTTCAGCATTGCCTTCAATTATGTCTAAGGAGGTAAGCTGTCTTGGCGCAGTAAGCTGTAAAAGAAAATCACTACCTGCAATGTTTCCAATCAGAGAGTATATGATTTTTTCTATGCTGGTATTTGTGTTGGCAGCCAGGTAATTTATCAGGTCGCCATCTGACATAAGCCTGTAAGAGTACTTTAGAGCGTTTGATACCTGGTGCCAGCCCCTTGGATTAGGGTTGATGTTCACCTCATCCCAAAGCCTTTCAGGATACATGGATATATATTTAATTATAGACGGGTGGATTCCCTCTTCAAATGCCCAGACAAGCCAGTCTGCAGCTGATGGCTTTAAATGGAATACAGCAAGGCGGCCATCAAGGGCTGAATCGTCAAATTCGGTTATTGTTGTTCCGTCTTCATCTCCCAGGTTGCCTGCAAGAATAATTGATGTTTTTTCAGGGAGCAGATGCTCACCACATTTTTTTTCAGTGATAATCTGAAAAAGTGTTTGTATAACTGTTGGATGGGCTCTGTTGGATTCATCAAGAAACCATACAATTCCATCATAACCTTTTGGAACCTGGGCAGGGGGTATAAATTTTGGTCTGTAGTATATCATTTCCTTTGAGTCATGATCAGGGACAGGGTATCCTCCCAGATCCACATTCTCTTTGAATGCAAGCCTGGTATCTATGAAAAAATAGTTAATAGCAGCAGCAGCATCTTTGACTATTGCTGATTTACCCACACCAGGGTGACCGGTAATTTTAATGGCATAGTTCAGGTTTGATCCGCCTTTTATATATTTTTTTATGAGGTCTTTCAGCTCAAGAGCAGTCACCTCAGATGCAGATTTTTTCATTTTTACCTCATGTGAATTAAAGATATTACTATTGGAAAAAAACAAACTCTATTGTCCAACTAATTTTTAGATAAACAGGAATTGTTTTTGTTTTATACTAAAATCTGATCCTGCTTGAGAGAATTTGTTAAATTAAAATAAAGGTTAGCCTTGATTGTCAAATTTTTATAAAAATAATGTTAATTTATGAACAGTTAAGCCTTTAAAAGAGCAAAAAAAATCACACAAAAGCCTTTCTGGGCTTTTTTTCTTGACTTTTTTTATTTCTCCATTAATTTGGTTAATATGAACCAATATTCTTGGAGTTGTGCTATGAAAAAAATATTATATTTTATAATAATAGGTTTAATTTCTTCCACCTTTTTTCTGTCAGGCTGTGGCGGAAGTGGTGGATCAGGTGCTTCAAAGACTCCAGATGTTTCTGTTTCTCCCAAAACACCTTCAGGCTCTGATGAAGGGGCACAACAACCAGGTGATAATAACACTAATATCGACTATGTTATTATAGTTCATCCTGATGAAAATGGCAAGCTTAACATAAACAATGAAGCAATTGATTCTGCTGATTACAATTCTGAAAATGTTACAGTTACTGACGAACATGGAAATGCTGTTGATTTTGCAGTTACTGATAATGGTGAAATAAAAATTTCACCGCAGGATGGATCTGCAGAAGGCGAATACACTGTAGTTATAATTACAGATGAAAGAGAATACACCCTTGTTATTAAGGTTGATGAGAATAATGAAGCAGAAGTTGTTACATCAATCAGTAATCCTGTTGGCAGCAGCATGGTTGTTGACCTTGATGAAGGTATTTTAAATATAAACGATAATTCCTATGTAATTTTATCTTTAAATGAGGATGGAAAATACTCCCGGGATTCTTCTGTTAAGAGTATAACAGTTGATGCCGGGGCAGCTGAATTAATTGGAACAGTTGATCCTGTTACTGGTGATATAATTGTAAGCGGGAATTATGATGGGCCATTTAATGTAACAATAGTTATGGAAGATGGAACTGTGATTACCTTTATAACTGATTCATCGGGAAAAATTTCAGGGAATATAACTGTTTCAGGCTCAGCAGTGATGGTGAATCTGGATAATGGAAAATTAGGCACAGATTCCGGTTCTGTAACTCTTACTGAGAAAAGCAGTGGGAAATGGTTCTGGGTCAATAATGTAGAGGTACTTTCTGCAACAGCCGGAGATGGTACTATAACTGTTGATTTATCTGATATAAAAGTTAATGGTTCAACAGGCGATATAATGATAACAGGTAAAGATTCTGTTCCTTCCGGGCCTTATGAAATAAAGGTTTCAGTAAATGGAGAGTTGTATATAATTAAAACAGATGCAAGCGGAAATATTACAGGAATAATTCCAGGGAATATACTGCTACAGTTACAGGATGGATATGCTATTCATTCAGGGAATGATATAATTAAAGTATCAGAGAAAATAAACGGAGTATGGGGATTAAACAGCTCAATATCTTCTTTTACTGCTGAAAATGAAAATGGCACTGGTATATACATTGATATAGATAAAGAAAGCGGTAATATTATAACAACCTCAGAAGCTGCAGGGCAGGTTACAATAACCTTTGATTATACAGATGATAAAGAGAATGTTATCACCTATACGCTCGTTGTTCAAAATGGCAGCCTTGTTTCCTATTCAGCCCTTATTTCAGAACCAGGGCCTGATTTTGATTTTTCTACAGTAACCAATATAAGAATATCTCTGAAGGTTTCTGATAAAAAAACCGGGCTTTCCCTGGGACAGGCTTCAATAAGTTTAATGAAAGCGGATAATTCACTTAACTGGCAGGGATTTACAGATAATGCAGGGATTTCAATTTTTACAGCAACAGTTGACTCTGCAAGCAAAACAGCCAGGGTTGTTGTAACACGGGATGGTTATGAAGCTGTGAATTGCAACATAGACGGTATTGGCAGACTTGTTGAATTTGGAAAAAACATAGCAATGAAGCCGGTTGAAAATGCTGTTGTTATTGATTCAGATGGTGATGGTGTACCTGATGAGGACGATGAGTTCCCTAATGATCCAAATGCTGCAAGAAGACTAACAGGAGTTTATACAATTGCATTTGAAGACCTTTATCCTTCAAAGGGTGATGCTGATTTTAATGATGTTGTTATAAGGCTTACTCTTGAAGAGAAAATTGACAGCCAAAACAGGGTAAGGGAAATTACAATAAAAACAAAGCTCCTTGCTTCAGGCGCTGGTAATGATAATAAAATAGGTATAAATGTTTATGGACACAGGCTTATCCTTATAGATAGCCCCAGAACCTTTTTAGGCAAAGAGAAGACTGGATGGTTGAGCTACCGTGACAGGTATAATGCCCGGCCAGATGAGGCATATTTTGATGTGCCGGAAGTTAGTACAACCATTACCTTGAACAAGGCAAGAACAGAAGCAATGCCCTATGATCCATTTATAATATGTAATGGTGTAGAAGGTAAGGAAGTTCATTTACCTTTTGTTAAAACTTCCTATAAAGGCAAGGTTCTGGATGAAGATGGGTTTCCATGGGCTTTGCTTGTTCCATCTGACTGGTCCTGGCCATATGAATCAGGAAGTATTTATAATGCCTATCCATACTTTAAGGAATGGTATGAAAGTGATGGAGTATTCTATGAAAACTGGTATTTGAATTCGGAACCAGGGTACATTTATCAGAAATAACAGGTTGTGTTTACACAGCAGGATAAAGTTAAAAATATAAATAAATATTTTAAAAAATCCCCTCAATTAAAGAGGGGGTTTTTTATTAGCCTTATTTTTTTAAAAAAAAGGATATTGTATTGACAATATAATTGTAGTGAATTTTCCTTATTAATATATATGGTCTGTATATTTTGATCATAAAATCAGTTTTTATTTAAAAAAAGAGGTGTCTGATAATGTTATTAAATCCGAAAAAATACAATGTTGAATTTCCTGATAAAGAATCAAAGGAAATGATGCTTAAAACCATTGAGTGGTTTGAAAATAAGGGTCTT
>JBBAGC010000026.1:0-11967 GCA_041655115.1 Spirochaetota bacterium
TTCTGTATATTCAAATCCAACAAATTCGTTGAAGACAGAAGCTATTAAATTATGCACTTCATTTTCTTGGCCCGTTGAAAATGGTTTTATCATTTATATCTCCTTCTTGTGCAGCATTACCGATAACGTTCCCGGGCTATGCGACGTTGGCCGTAGCACAGCGTAGGCCAATGTGCCGAAGGCCGAGGAGCGCAGCGACGAAGCGCATAGCCCGTGTTAGCTGAAGTGCCGAGCGATAATACAATCTTAGCACGATTGAGCCACGGATGGCGAAATCGTGCCCTTTTTATCATACTGCAATTTCAATTTACCAAGAGTAGTATTGTGATCTAATATTTCATCTCTGGTAATTAAATAGTGATCTAATAATAATTTAACTTTTTTATTTGTTACTTCTTTAATATTATCTTTGCTGAAATTATTGATTTCAACAATGGAAGTTAATATTGATCGTTCATTAAAATTTAAATTCATAAAATCATCTTTCCATTTATGAGTATAGCCAATTTCTTCAAAGAAAAATCTATATAAAATATATGGTTCAGGCATATATAGCAAGAGCTTATATTCATCTTCAGACTCTCCAAATGCTTTTAAAAAGAAACTTTTCCCTCTACCAATTTTACCCTTGGTTGCATTTAAAATGGTTTGAATGGCTCTAATAAATTTTCTGTTCCAATGTTTTCCAATATAGTCTCTATTTAAATTAAACTCACCGAATATTGGATGATATTTCATGGGGAATGAGTAAATATTAATTGGCAGGTCTTCACATAATTCAATGTTTATTTTTAATCTTTGGTATAATTCTATAGGTTGGTCATTTTCATTATATAGTAAATAATTTGAAAATGATTTAATTCCATATCTGGCACATAAACGAACTGCATCAGTGTATACACTCTCATATTTCATACTGTCAAAAGCTATTCTTAGAGGATTAATAGCAATTTCACTTAATAATTTAGCATTATCATTTGTAATCAGTCGTGCATCTACACCCTGATTAAAATCAACTTTGCGGTGCTTCGGTGTTTTATTTCTATATTTTTCATAATATTCTTTTAGAAATGGATAAACTGCGAGTAATGATTTTTTTGTAATGGTAATATTATTTAATAATTGATATTCTGTGAGAATATTATATACGATTTGTTTATCTTCACCTTTAAGTTTCTTTAATAGATTTAAGTATAACTCAGATGTTGCTTTTATATATGCATTATCATTAATTTTTTTTCTCAAATTACCAATGTATATATCCAATAAATTTGGTTCAATATAAGTTGAATCCTTAAAAAAGCCACATGTTTTGATTTCATTAATGATTTTGGCAAATTTCTTTGATGCTAATACATTATTGTCCAGCAGAAGAAGATTTTGTCTATCACCATAGTATCGTCTTGCATGTTCAATTTGCTTAGAAATTGAAATAAATTGCTCAAATTTTGGCTCCAATGTGGGTACTGCACAGAATGAACATTTACGAATACAGCCTCTAGTCGTGTAGCCATAAAATGCATTATTTTCTGGATATTTGTAATCAATTTCATCAAGAATGGAATAATCCAATGGAAGATTATCTATTATTATACTATTATCATCAAAAGCACCTGATTTGTTTAATAATCCAATATGTGGTTTAATACCAGTTTCATTTAATATTGTTTCTGGTATAACGGAGGCCATAACACCACCAACGTAAATTTGATTAATGTCTTTGACTAGATTTTTACATGTATTAATAGTATCAATTGTTATTTTATGATAAAATGTAAAGAGAGTTGTAATACAAATTCGATCCCAATTGGGCGAGGAGATATATGTACCTTTTCTATAGAAGTCCTTAAAATGAATTAACCATGATTCAAGTATTGATTTGTATTTTGATTTAATATCTAGGATTGAATTCAATACCTCTACTTTACCAGTTTTTATGTAATCAAATATTAAATTATAATATTGCAGCCAGTCAATATTGTTGTCAATTTTAGTTAATTTCTTAATAGCGGTGGATGTAATATCAGATAAAATTAAACCTTTTAAATCACCTTTAAAAAATTTTACATCATAACCTATCATTTTGTGATAGGTTGATATTTTCATTAATCCAATTGGAGGATATTTATTTTTATAATCTGGTTCAACAAGCAGAACTTTTTTTTTCATAAACTTATTTTAATTCCTCTTCAATTTTTTGTATTAATTCTTCTGCCTGTTGTGGAATTAAAGTATTTTTTATTATTGAGAATATTTTACTTAAAAATTTTCTCTCCTGTTTTGTAAGAGTTGATATATTATCAGTTCTATATTTGATTTTATCTTCTTCTTCATTAGATTTATTATCAGCAAGATCATTATTATTTTGACACCGTTTAGATACAATATGAGTTTGCTCAATTCTTTTTAGAATTACTCCTAATGATTTATTTTTTTCATCGGAACCTTTTTCAATATCATTTGATATCTTTTGAATTGTTTTCTTGGCACTTTCAGCATCTTTTTTTGCTGTTTCAATTTTTTGCTTTAACTCCTCTTTTTCACCTTCAACAAAACCCTTAACAGTCTTTTCACGAAATTCACTTTGTATTTCATCCAGTTTGTTTATTTTTTTGTAAGCATTTTTGATGTCATTGGCTTTATGGTATAAATGGTAAAGTGTACTATGAAATAAATCCTTTACCTTTTTTTCTAATAGCTTTAATATTTCATTTTCATTAAAATAGTCTCTTCTAGAATTTGGAATCAAATTGGAATGAGTACAGAATATTTCTCCAAAGAAATAATGATTCCCTCTATCTTCTCGATGTAGCTTTTTATTAACTAATGTTTGTTCATTACCAATTTGAATATTACCTTTTCGAAGCCTGATGCCTCTATAATAGTTTGGTATACTTGGTATTTGTTTTTCAAATCTTGACAAACCATACCAACCCCAAGCGATTAAATCATTTGAATCATCATTGATTTCAAAAAATTTAATATCAAATATTTCATCAATGCATTTTTTTTGTTTATTGTCGGATTCGTAAATATGTGTTGTGTAAGGTTTAAATATTTGATCTGTATTCAAATAAATTGAATATTCATCAATATTATTCTTCAATTCATCAGATTTTTCATATATTTTTGATTTAAAAATAAATTGTGTTTGATATGGTACTGGGGCAACCATTGATAAATAATCTCGAATATTATCTTTATTAAGTAAGTATTCATTGTTTACATCAATCAAATGAACCTTAAAATAATGCATTTCGATATCTTCTTGTTCAGTTTTTAGTTCAATAACAGATTCAACAATATCACTCGCGTCATGTTTTATGTTCTTATCAAATAATTTATGCTGAAGTGATTTTGCATCCCAAATCATAATTGTTTTAGAAGGTTCACCTTTATACGATGTTTCAAATTGAAGTTTATTGCAGTATCCCAAACCTCCTAAACGACCAATTCCTCGAAAGCCTTTATCTTTAGTTCTATCCTTATTGGAAAGGGCGATGTTTCCTAAAACATTATATACATCATTTTCACCAATACCTGTTGCATTGTCTTCAAATATGATATTACAATGCGTTGCATCAATGTTAATATTAATTTTTCCCTCTTTTCGATTTTTTAATATTCCCAATTCTATGGCTTTATCGATCTGGTCTGCTGAATTTTGTATATATTCTCGAAAGATAAAACGAGCATCTTCATACATGCCTTGAGTGAGAGTTTCGATAACAGTTTTACCAATGCGTATCTTTTTCATTTCATTCATATGTTAACCTGATTATTTATTTAAATTGTTTATATACTGGTTTAGGAAATTTAATTTTTAGCACAGACCTGAAAATTGGATTTTGAATTATATATTCGCCTTGCTTTAATCTTGTCATCATGTTTTTATAAACATTGGGAATAAATTGATAGTCTTTCTTGGATATTTCTATAGCATTAGTTCTACCATATGCATGTGTTGAACAATTTCCAGTTACTCTATCATAAATAACACTTCTAAATTGTTCGGCAGAGAAAAGAATTATGCCTAAAGATCGACCTCTTTCGGCAATATCTATTAGCTGTCTCAAGATAGGAGAATTTTTCGGAATATCACTTGAAGCGTATTTATTTAACTCATCAATAAAAATTATAATTTTTGAAGGTATATCATTTTCATCTCTTTGAGTTTGACCAAGCTTCAAGTCATAGACATTTCTGATTACATCGCCAAAGACGAAGCTTTGCATTGTCTCTTCAAGTTTTGCAATATCAATAACAAAAACATCATTTTTTTTAATGTTCATTATTGAATCTTGAATTCTTGTTTCATTTTTCTCTTCAACCGTTCGTTGTGAAAATATAGGGTTTTTTGTAGATTTACTTATAATTCTTTTAAATTTTCGCCAGCTAGCTATTGATATTTCTTTGTCTGTTTTAGAATTACCTGCTTTGCAATATTCATCAATTTCATTTCTAAAATTTTCCCAGGTTTTGATATTTCCAAAGTTGCCTTGAGCAGAAATTATATAATTTATTATTGAATCCATTGTCTGAGCAGGGTCATCAATATTTGAGAACAATAAATCTAAACTATCTTTGTCATATTCATAAATATATTTATAAAAACTGACCTTATTCCTATCAATCTGAGATTCGATTAAATCTTTGCTTGCATATGTATTTGAGTAATTATTTGTCGAATATGGATATAAATATCTAACATTTTTAAAAGGTTCATGTGAAAGACCTAACATTTCATATAATTTTTGATCTGAATTATCCATGTCAAGATTAGGTTCATCAATTGCTAATAAATCTCGACCTTTTACGTTGAGGAATATAAATGCGATACCATTATTTTCGGTATCATTCATCGCATATTTTTCCTGAATCGCTTTTAAAATAAACATTGCGTAAGATGTTTTAGCAGCGAGCCCTGAAATACCTGATATATTTAAATGAGCTCCTTCTGGGCCAATTAAAAAATCAGAATTAAGAGAAATTGGTAATGTTACTCTATTTTGATTGTCAGCACTTTCGTACATTTGTATATAACCACAAACTAGTGGATTTTTTACATTATCAAGACCTAAGGCTTTTTCAACTTCATATCTATCAGCCATTGAAACTTGTGACCCATTTGTCACAGGAATATAAATATTTTTAGAATTACCAACTACTTTTGCCTTTATATAATTCATACCAATTCTTTCTGTATTGGTAATAGCTTCAACATCTCCAAAATCATTAGAAATATAACTGGTTAAATAACTTGGTGTGTCGGTGATATGAGATATTTCTTCTACAACACCATAAGTTGTAGAATCACTAATATGATTAACTTTTATTACATCAAAGGGGTTGAGAATTAAATTTTTTGAAGTCCAAAAATAAAATTCATCAATTGTTGTTGGTCTATTTTCAGTAGCAGCTATTTTACCAATTATTTTACTTTGCATAATTTTCCTCATTAAAAAAGATTTAAAAAATATTCTGTACTTAGGTATTTACTTTTTATATAATATTCTGTCATATAAATTGGATATAAATGATTTGCCCATCTAGTATCATCACCATAACAGACAGGATTTCTTTCATTTATAATATTGGCTGTAATTATATTAATTAAATCTGTTTCGATTCCATTTTCTTGCTCTATGTCAGATATTAGAATCTTTTCTAATTTTAATATCCCATCAAAAGGGCTATAAGTGAATTTAGAATCTCTAATTCTTACATACCATATAGCAAATTTCACATCACCAGATATTTCTGATTCATATAAGTATGCCGGTGTTCTATGGTATAATGGCAATTTAGCAATAATTGAAGCATTGCTTCTTCCTCTCTCATCCATACATTTCTCAGGATTAAAAGATTTTGATGCACCGATTACACATTGATAATTGCTTTTTATAACAGATAAATCTTTATAATCTCCTGTTTTCATTTTTTTGTATTCCAGAGAACCATCTTTCAGCAAGAATGAATTTTGATCAAGTTTATCATTTTTTGCCAACGAAGCGACTACTTGTTTTTCCTTTTCAATCATTTCGTCTTGTATTTTAGCAATGCCAAAATTTTCATATCTCTGTCCAGGCTGTAATTTTTGTTCATTATAAATTAAAATTTTTGAAAATGAAATATTTCGTTTCTTTAAAACATCTATTTCTGAAATTTTATTTTTTAAATTCTCAAAAAAATTATCTCTGAAATTTCCGTCTTTATCAGCAGATTCTGGTAACGCAATAACATTATGCATTTCAAGAACATTTGGAATTAATTGACGATTTTCTCTGTAGCAACAACCGACCCCAATTTGACCTGCAATTATTGGGAAAACTTTTTTATCATATATGATATCATCAACTTTATAAGTTCTACGTGAGCCATCCAAAAAATATTTAAAAAGAGGGTCTGAGCCTTCTAATTTCTTGGATTGTTCAGATAAGTCAATAGTTTCTTTTAACTTAATTGTTTCACCATATTGGTTTAGTGAAATATTATTAGGTTCTTCATAATTTATTGCTGAATTAGAAATTGAATCTAAGCAGAATTTATTAGTTTTAAAGCTTTTCCCATCAGTTTCGTGGGCTATAAATTCAGTAATTCTTTTCATTCTTCGTCCCATTTTACAAAAAGTTATATTTCGCCGGCCATGGACGGCCGGCGAGAATAAGTGCGCTCGGCATTTCAGCTAACGTTCCCGGGGCATAAGAAGTTTTCACCGTAGCGTAGCGGAGGTGAAAATTTGGCTTAGCCCAAGCGACCGCAGGGAGCGCCGCTTATGCCCCGTGTTAAGTGCAGTTAGGGCGCCAACTCTTACAATAAAGTTTATTAAAAGCAACCCCCATGCCCCCTTTTCCGCCGAAGCCCACGGACGGGCGTAGGCGGTTAGTTTTCATCAATCAGTTCAATTTCCTTGTTTGATAAATTGTAAAGTTTATAAACTAAATCATCAATCTTTTTGTCGATAAAGCTAATTTGTTTCTCTAAGATATTTTTATCTGATTCAGACTTAGCAGTTAATATATCTTTATGAAGTTTGATGATATTATCAACTAACTTTATCATATCAGAATATTTCTCATCATTCTGATTAATGTTAGGTATTGGTAATTTTTCGAGATACGTTCCCTTTATTTTAGGGAAAGTTTTCCTCATATCATAAAATACCTTATTCCAGTAATATTTAATAAAATTTGAATTCAAAATTCCAATAAGAAATTTTACAGAAAGTTCAGTGCCATCTTTTGGAGTTATTAAAAATACAGTATTTAGTGAATAGAATCCATTTTCATCAAGACTACAGATAGGATACTCTCCAATTTGCCTGACAATAATTTTGGGATTAGTTAGATGAGCTTTCTCGTCCCAGCAACCACCACATTTGGCAATTCTATTGACATATGCTAAAAGATTACTATAGCCCATATGATATCTGCTTACATCTTTACCTGTGTAACATTTTTGATGATACTTAGTGATAAAATCCTTTTGAGATGTATCAATTACATCTGAAGTGTATTTTTTTCTGTCTCTTAGCTGCATCCCAAAGTTTACATTATATTTTTCACCCAGATTAAAATATGGAACATTTATCGAAATGGTTTCGGTTGATGTAAAAAGATATTTTTCATTATTTAAAAAAAACTTCTGATCGAAATTTTTACTCTCTTTTGCTTCTAATGAATTTCCGTTCCAAATTGAGAATATCATGTTTGATTCAATTGATTCATTTTTGCTGAATATAGAAATACAAGTATCTACAGAAGCATCAATAAAGACACTACCAGTAATAATATTCAGGATGCTTATTCTTGAATTTTGAAGTATATATTCTCTCATTTTAAAAAGACCATTATTGGTCAAATAATTACTGGGAGTAATATAACCCATAAGACCAGCTTCATTTAAAAGTTTAATACCTTGTTCGATAAAGATATGATATGTATCGATTTTATATGATGAAGAATAATATTTATTTTTAAAATAATCTAATACTTTGTCATCTCTATGAATGTCTTGTATTAAAATATAAGGAGGATTGCCTATTACACAATCGAAACCATTATTCTTGTAGATTTTTTTAAATTCATCTTGCCAATTGAATGGTTTTATCTGCTTGAATTCAGTGTTATCAAATTCTAATGAACCATCAAAGAAATCAGTTCCGATTAGACTATTTCCGCATTTAATATTTTCAATCATATCTGGCAAAACAGAACCTTTGACAAAGAATAAATCTTTTTCTCCTTTATCAAAACCTTCATCAAGCATTTTAAGGTAAAGGCTCATAATTGCAACTTCCGTTGCTTCTTTATCAATATCAACACCAAAGATGTTGTTTCTTAATATGTCACCTCGTTTTTCGAGACGGACTTTTATTTCTCCGTCTTTGGTTTTATACCAGTCAGCTTGATACGTTTTATCTTTATGATTTTCAGTATACCATTTCTGATGATAATCAAGAAGGTAAGAATATGCTCCTATCAAAAAACTTCCAGAACCGCAGGCAGGGTCAACAATTTTGATATTTTTTATTTCTTCTGGTGCTAGACCTTCAATCTTTTTTCCGACAGTATTTTGAACGATATACTCAACAATATATTCAGGAGTATAATATACTCCGCCAGCTTTTCTAACTTCGATTTTTTCTTCAATTTTTGCTCTATGACTATCAGTTAACCGGATTTTACTGCCAAGAAATTTTTCATAGATGCGACCAAGTATTTCAGGTTCAATAACATCAAATTGGAATGGTGAAACAGGATAATTCATTTGACGTATGATGTCATGAATAGTTTTATCATCTACATCAATTTCTTCTGAAAAATGTTTTTTAAAAAGAAGTCCATTGTAGGTTGTATTTAAAGAATTGAATATCGGGATTAATGACTTATAGATGTTCTCAGATTTTTTTGTTTTATCGAGGAGAGTATTTTCCGGTTCAATTTCTCTATCTTCAAGATTGCGAATAAAAACAAGACGGTCTAAAATTCTTTGAACTGCTTCATTTATTTCATCAACATTTAGGTTTTCGTTTCTTATGGCAATATTTTTAGCAAGTAATTCTCGCCAGCTTGTTATTTGTTCAAGGAAATCGACATCCATTGTTTTGGTATTTTTGTCAATTTTACCTCTGAGTTTATCAAGGCTTCCTTTTTCAACAGCTTCTCTGGAAAAAGTATCCCAGAGTAAGTCCCATTTTTCAAGATAATCCGTATATCTCATTGTATGAGATTTTAATAATTCTCTGTCAGTATTGTCCATCAATGGGGCTTTTATAACATTAAAGACCCGAAATTCTTCAAAGTCAGTTAAAATGACAATAGGTGCTTTGCCGTTTGAAGAATAGGCATATCTTTTTGCCTGAAAAATAGCTGATTTATCTTTTTCAAGGTCTACACTTGCTTCTTTTGCCTCAATGAAGAATTTTAATTTTCCGTTTATTTTAAAGGCATAGTCTACTTTTTTTGTACCACCATCAGTTGATTTATCTCTTTGAGAAAATTCTCTAACTACTTCATAATGACTTTTCATATTCCAGCCTAAAGCTTTGAACATGATGTCAATATAATTAGAGCGGATATTTGTTTCGCCGTGGCCTTTTTTGGTCAGAATAGCTTTATTCTTTTCAAATTCTTCAACTCTTTCCGCTATTATTTTTCTTCCTGCTTCTTTATTCATAATAATTCCTTAAGAACGATTGATTTCATCCATTGTAATTTTATATTCTTTAATAAATTTATTATTATCAGTAAATGTATATGTAAAGTCATTTCTATCTATTGGAGGTTCTGATGAATTAATAATAGCCTGTTTAGTGATTAAGCATAATAAGTAACGATTGAAATCATCGATTTTAAAAACATGAGTATTTGACTGAATCCAATCTTTAATAAACAGGCTTTTTCTATATAAAGCATCATCTTCTGTTATAAAAATATTACAACGAAGACCATAATTGATGTGGAATTGGTCATTCACAATACCTTGAAATGCAGTCTTTGAATCGAGCTTTTCTGTACTTACATTAATAAATTCAGCAAGGAAATATAAGTTGTTTATCATATTATTGAAGTGTGATAATGCCGGTGTATAATTATTAAATTGAATTTTATTTTTTATGTCTTCCAGGCTATCAAATGGAAGGTCACTTATTTTAATGCAGAAATCAACTAACTCTTTAATGTTTTTTTGGGGACATTTTGCTTTTGCTGATTCAAAGTTTGGAAATTTTATTTTTTTTCCTTCTAAATCTCTAAGGTTAAACTTATAATTTTTGTTTTTCTTTAAAAGTTTTATTTTTAATTCTTCATCATCCATTGGGAATAAACATGTAAGTAAATCCTTAATTTCTTCTTTATGTTCCGGGGTTATGTCATGCAAGTCGGTAGTATATTCAATGTGTTGTTTTACTGAATCGAATAATGGAGTAAATAATTGGAACAGGCTTTCTGAATATTTATTTGTTTCGATTAAATGTTCATGGTATGAATTGTAATTTTCAAAAATATTAGGGATTTTATCAATTCGTAAAACTTCTTTATTATCATAGTGTTCTGATACTTGCCAATTAGATGATATTTTATCGATAAATTCAAGCGAAGGCTTTTCATATTCTTTTGAGCCATTAAAAATATCTAACATGTGAGCATTGCTATAGGGAATAACAAAGTATTTTTTATCTAATAAACCAAACAGAATGTTATCTAAGCATAAAGTTTTATTTTTCAATTCATCATTATTTTTAATTTCATCTGGATTCCGTAAATATGAAATGACGTTCCAATCCATATAAAAAATATTATGCTTAATTCTATCGAATTCTTCTTTAATTTTTTCTTCCATGTTTCCTTCAATGTATTTTACTTCTTTTGCCCGGCACGGACGCCGGGCTTCTTAAAGGGGGCATGGGGGTTCCCATTTTACAACTACTTTTCTTTAACACAAAAAGTTTGGCGCCCTAATTGCACTTAACGTTTTGCTTATGCGACGTTTGCGACGAAAAGCAAAACATCATTGTTACTAAAAAGCATTTTGAAACCTTTAAATTCATGTCACATCAAGTTAGCAAATGTGCCGCCAGGCCAAGCGAGTCTTTTTGCGAGCGCAGCGCATAAGCGTTGTTGTACGAAGGACTTTGCTTCTTTAAAACAAGTATTCGAGTCCATGGACGGACGAGATAGAATAAATTTGGATAATCTATTATTCATCTTTTTTATTATCTTTATAATGATGCAAACATGTATTTATATTGTAATAATGATAAACCGCTTTTAATTTCATATAAAAAGCAACATCCCTAGTTATAAATAAATCGGAAAAACTTGCATAAAATGCATGACTGGCATCATTGAGCGAAGGTATAAACTTTCTTTTCTTGTCTAATTTTTTATCGCTCCAATAACCATGATAGTTTAGAAAATTATATAGAAAGTTTATTTTTTCCAACATGCCCCATTTTTTATGAGTATTTGTTGCTGATAATTTCTCAAAGAACTCTTCAATTTTTAAATCATTTGTCTCAATTGATATGAAAGTTTGATAATTTTTCCATATATAATCAACAGCTTCATCAGGTGATATGTTATTTAGTTCTTCAATTTTATATGGTAAAACATTTTTTATATTTTTTAAATTATTAGATTTTTCATCATCACATGGCAAAAATGTTCTTAAAAAATCAGGCAATTGTTCTAAACATGTTTCAATAATTTCCATATTTGATTCAAAAATTTTGATTGTATCAGCATCTAAAAATTCTTTTGAGTTATTGAATGGGGATTGAATGGTTTTTTTTATTTCTCCAAAATAAGATGTTAATATATCTGAGTATGAACGTGTTTCATTACCAGTTAATATTTTAAACATAAAGTCTGTTGTATCATCAGAAAAGCTTTTAAAATCATTTTTATTTTCATTATGCCACTGAAATTTTTCTATTGGATCACAATCTATTAATGTAGCATGTTC
>JBBAGC010000027.1:0-11960 GCA_041655115.1 Spirochaetota bacterium
CAGATACAAGTATAGAAATAAAATATGAATACCTGCCATTAGGCTCGTCTGCTTCCTCTTTTATGGGAGGTGTCAGGGCAGATTATGACCTGACAAAAGATGTACGCATAGGAGGCACTCTGCTTGTGTCAAGGGGAGCAGAAAGCAAGCTGGTTCCAGACATAGGGAGTGAATCGGAGCAGACACTTGTTCTGGAAGGTGATGCTTCGCTTAATCTTGGACAAAAGAGGCTTGCTGACATTTACAATGCTGCAACAAAGAAAAGGCTGTCATCTGCCCCATTTGAAATAAATGCCTATGGTGAAGTTGCAAGGAGTATTAAAAAGACCAATATATTTGGAAAAGCCCTTATTGATGATATGGAATCAACAGATGAGGTTGTATCTGTTTCTCTTTCTGAAAAGGACTGGCAGCTTTCATCAATGCCTGAAAACGCAGCACAGGAAAAGCGTGGTATTATGAATTACCTTTATTACAGGGATCCCTGGTCTCCGGACACATTGCGCGGGTTCGGGTTTACTCCATACGATGTGGCTTATTCAGTAAAGCCAGGGCCTTTTAATATTGCAATGGGACATGTTGATCATAGCATACTTGAGCAGTCTTCGCAAAGATCGCTTGTTTTTGATTTTGATTTTGGGGCTGATTATGAATATGTTTCTGTAGTAACAAGGGAGTTCAGTGATAGTGCAGTTGACATGTCAGGGTTGAAGTATGTTGAAATGTGGGTCAAGTATGAAGGCTCTGAAACAGAGGGAGTGGAGCTTTTTATTGATTTGGGTATAGTTAATGAAGATGCTGATGGAGATGGCAGGCTGGGAACTGAGGATCGGAATGGAAACGGATATATTGATTCCAACTCTTCATCCGGATATTCGGAAGACAGGGGCTATGCTTTTAATGGGAATAATCCCACAGTAATAGGTTCTGGTCCGGGATTAAGCACCTATACACAGGGAGATGGTGTTCTTAACAGTGAGGATTTGAACAACAATGGTGTTCTTGATACCTATGAAAATGTGTATAATATTAAGATAGCTACAGTGGGTAAAGATGGTGGGAGCTGGCAAAGGTTCAGGATCTATGTTGATCAGGCTGGCGGGGTGGATGTTCTTAAGCAGGTAAGTTCAGCAAGGATGTATTTGAAAAAAAAGAATGATACTACTGGAAGGCTTTATGTAAGCAGCCTTAAGTTTGTGGCATCAAAATGGAAAAATCCTGAATTAGACGGCTCTCCAATTGATTCTTCACAGGAGATTAAAATTACACGCTTAAACAGCGTTAGTGATCCGGATTACAGGGCTGAATCTTTTATGCTTCTTGAACGCAATGTTTATGAGTCACTTTATGGCAGCAAAAGCAATGAGGATATTAAAAGCGAAAGTGAAAGTGCTTTGCTTGTGGATTATAATATTCCAGGAGGAAGTACAAGCGTTTCAGTTACAAGGACATTTACCTCTCCCTTTGATATAAGGAATTACAAAACAATGAATATCTGGGTGAATCCCAGAAATATGAATGCTGCAGACTCCCTGGGAATAATTATAGGCTCCTCTGAATACGATTATATTGAATATAGAACTGTACCAGCTGATTTGCAGACCTGGAACAATTTGCAGCTAAAGCTTAAATCAGGTTCCAAAGGGGATGTGGAAATTTATTCCAGCACAGGGAATACTGATTTTCGTAGAATTAAGTACATTAAATTTCTGGTTTACAGCAATGGGGGTGGTTCTGAGGGAAAGATATGGGTCAATGATATATATGTATCTGAGCCTGAAACTTTAAAAGGCAGTGCCCAGTGGTATGAGGGAGAGGTTGCATTTAAACGGCCTTTGTATGTAACAGAAAAGGGTTTACCTATTCTTTCAGACATGAATATAAAGTATGTTTACAGAGGTCATAGTGCTGATTTTACTTCCCCCGGGAAGAATGATGATGAAACAAAGGAGAAAGCTTATGAGATTTCATCCTCTTTTAAAATACTTCCAACCTGGGGAACCTCTATTGATTATAAAAAAGAACGGAGTATGAGTGATAGCAGAAATGAAAAAGTATCCTATGAAAGAGCCGGAAATACGAAAAATGAAAAAATTCTTTTTTTAACAAACTACAGAGGCTCTGACCCTGATTCGCCTTCTATTGTTTTTTCCTATGGGGTTGATAATTACAATAATTCAAAGAGCAGAACTCTTATCAAAGATTTATATACTGAGGAGAGCAGCAGAAATGTGCATACTCCTGTAATTACATATAACCAGAAGTTTACAGACTTTTTTGGAGGCATATTAACAGCAAGCATGATGTTGGACATGGCCTTTTCCAGTTTTTCCACAAGCCGTTATTCTGATATAATTTCACAGGAGGTGTTAAAGGATGAATATGGAGGTGATGAAAAGGACAGGAGGCAAAGAGCTGAGCTTTTGTTACAGCTTGATTATACAGGGAAATATTTTTTTTTAAAACCAAAGTTTATAAATCTTTCTGAAGAGGTAGTTGAGGTAAAGGGCTATAAAAGAGCAGAGGATGCTGGGATAAGGGATGAGATAAATGGAGGTTACAATTTCCCATTTACGGGCAAAAACAAGAAGTACCTTGAAAAAAAGCAGGGCTTTGAGCTTGTTTTTGGTTTGCCTGGAAAGTATATTTTTGCTCCTGAAATTGCATTGATTGCTAATTACAGGGCAGATTCTTTTTCAGATTATGATAAAAAAATTATTTCTTCTAACGGTAATTTTTTGCGTTCAAAGGATGCTGATACATTTTTTTCTTCCAGGATGCGTTTCCCTTTCAGATTGGATGGTATATCGTTTTTGAAAAATGTAAAGCAGTTCCAGCTCAATTATTTCAGGGGAATAACTGTTAATGAAGAGGATGTGCCTTACGAAGGTGAGGGAGTAAATTTCTATAATGAGAAATACGGTTTTTCACGGGTCTTTTCCAAAATCTCCGGTGATGTTTTTAATTTAATCTGGAATTATCCGGGAGCTTATTTTGGAGGAAGGGGAAATTTCGCCAAGGGCAGGGACATGGTTTATGGAACCATGAACAAGGATTTGCTTTTAGAGGAGTCTATAGAGTATAATAATACATTCAGGCTGGTAGATGATTTTTCAATGGATATTGCATTTGATGCTGGTTTTTTTGATGTAACAGTAAATAGCAGCATGGGGCAGGTTTGTGAAAGATCCAATATTTATGGAATCCCGAACCAGGTCATATCTTTTAATTGTGGAGCAATTTTTACTTTTAATTTAATGGATATTTTTTCCTGGGGATTTTTTCGTGCTAACAGTCCTGGCAAGTCCTATCATTCATCGTCTTTTGATATTGGCATTTCATATACTGACCGGATGTTTGTAACATCAAATCTTGATGAAAAAATAATTTCCCCTGAATCAGGAATTGTTTTTAAATGGGATAGAAGCAACCTTTCATTTAAGGCTGCCTTTGATTACAGGGAAAAGAAAGATATGGAATTTATCAGCTACAGTACAAAACCAGGTGAAAAAGATTATATATATATAAACAACATGCCCGAATACGCTCCTTTTAGTGAAAAGGATTATGGATACAGGTTTGCCACCATGTATGAGACTGATGTAAAGTGGGTATATGATTTTTTTGCAATGTTTTACAAGCTTACTGCATTACCGGTGTTTTCAGCTGAATATAATATGGCGCTTAACAGGTATGATTATTTTAATTCTGTTTCACCAGAGCCTTATGATCTTTTTATGGTAAAGTCATCTTTAACAGTTAATCTTCATAAAAATATACAGGGTGGATTGGCAGGAGCTTTATCCCTGGAAAAATTTAGAAACAGAGATGATCAGGGGATTAGCAGAGAGGTTTTTTCTTTTGAAATTTCAGCTAACATCACCATTCTTTTTTAGGATAGAGAGTAATCGGGTTTTTATGCTGCTGTAAAAGCTTTCCAGCTCGTCTATATACATTGTGATGGAATCCCTTCTGATTTTAAGAGTTTCAAGAGTTGTAGATTCTACAATATCCCATAAAAGATTTCTGTCAGGAGCATTGCGGAAATAGTCTAATTTTATCTGATATGCGCCTTTATATTTTCTTCCTCCACCATTGGGTGTAATACCTTTAATAATTCTGTTAAGATTAAGTTTGGAGCTTTTAGATCTGAATGAAACATCAAGATAGATGTTGTTATTTTTGTGATTTTCAATAATAGCATATACCGCAACTATTTTGAGTTCACTATTTTGAAGTATCATGTCAGCTGATATGGCAATTGAGTCTCTGCTTTTGGAGTCTATATACCCAATACCGTACATTCCCCAATCTTTGTAAATGGTTTCATTGGCAAGACCCTTTTTATAGCAAAGCAGTGTTTGTGGTGAAACAGGCATATTGTTAATGCTTGTGAGAATTTTTTTATCAACAAAAGGTGTAAGATAATTAAGCGCTTCTACATCAAGAGGGGTTGTGTGATTATATTTGTCAGTATCAGTCTGTATTCCAAAAGCAAGGGCAGTTGCAATTGATTTCATATCTTTATCTGAAATGTCCATGTCCAGATTTTTTATAATTAAAGCAACCAGGGTGCTTGTTGATCCTGATTCTGTTTTTATTAGAGAGAAGTCTGATTTAACTGTATCCTTGGATTTTGCATGGTGATCAATATGTGCTGCACAGGGTAATTTATCGCCTATTTTTTTAACATGGTTGCTTTGAAAATCAGTTACAATATAGGAGTCATATTTATTCAGGTTAATATCCTTTCCAAATGTCACAGGAATTTTAAGTATTTCAAGAAAAGCTTTATTTTGCGGAAGGGAAAGCCTTGTTTCAGCAAAAATATCTGAATTGATGGAATTTTTTTTTAACAAAATTTTTATGGCATATGCTGAAGCAATTGCATCAGGGTCTGGTGAGCCGGGAATGTAAAGAGCGATATTTTTATATTTTGATACAGCTTCCAGAAATTGCTGTGCTGCTTTATTCATCTGCTTTAACCTTTTTGAATATAATAACAGAAATATCCTCAAGCTGTTTTCTGTCTTCTGTAAAAGTCTGGAGTTTTTCAAAAATTTCCCTTGTTATTACAGCAGGAGTTTCCCTGGAAAATTTAACTATTATTTCTTTTATCATATCCAGGGTGAAAAATTCACCTTCATTGTTTTGGGTTGACAAAAGTCCCTTTGAAAAAATAAGTCCAATAGAATTGTCTCTTAATTTGCCGGTTGTAAGCTGGTACCTGGTATTCATATCAGAACCAAGGGGAATCCCTGTTGAGTCAATTTCGTTAAATTCATCTCTGTCAGTATCATAAATAATGAGCGGGTTAAAAGATGTACCGGAATAAAGTAAATCACCATCAGATGAAATTATAGCACAGGCTGCGTGTACGGTTTTTGATGTAATGCGGGAGGTTTTAATTACCTGGTTCATTATATTCAGGACTCTTTCAGGAGAGTTGAAAATAAAGGATCTTGTGTGGAAAACAGAAAAAAGTTCCAGGCCTAAAAGCGCTGAATCAATGCCTGAATATTCCAGGTCTGAAATAAAAATAGAAATTTTATCCTTTGCAATTTTTACTGAATCAATATAGTCACCCCCATCTGGTGAATTATCAAGATTTAAAGAGCTAACCCTTATGTTTTCAATAACAGGCATATTTAGGGGCATTATTCTTTTTTTTATGGTTTTTACAACAATATTGTCATGCTCTTCAACCTGTTCTGCTGTAACCTCATCAAGAATAAGGCCTGTGATTAAAAGATTCTGTAACTTTATTCTATACATTTCAAATGCGGAAATATGTCCGGTTGTGTATGGTTCATCATTGTTGAGTTTTCCCAGGAGCAGAAAACCTATAATACTGCCAGACATGCTTTTGAATGACATGGCTATTTCAATGTTGTTTTTGTTAAAAAAATCAGTAACCTCTATGGGCGGATAAAGATCTTTATCTGTTACAAGATATGATTTTTCAAAAACGTCATCAATTGATGAAAGGAAAAGGGATATTTTGCTGTTAAAACTGAAAAATGAGGGTGTTAATTCAGGACCATATCCAAAGGTGTGATTATAGCCTCCATCTTTCCTGCTTGGAAGAAAGAAATAGATTCCTGTAACTCCCATTGTGTCTTTTAGCCCTGAAATACTGTCTTTGGTCAGGGTATTCCAGAAGCTCTCTGTGTCCGGAAAGTGTTTAATGTCATCAACAGACATGAGGATTTGGTCAACTTTATCAATAAGCAGAGAATATTTTTTGTAACGAATTTTATTTCTTAATCCTGCTGTTGCTCTGTATAAAAGAACCATTAAAATAAATATGGAGGCTCCCTTGATTGCAAAATGAACATCCTGTAAAATAGTTCCTTTTTGTTCTATTATAAGAAATAAGGAAACTGGTATAATGAGCATAATAAAAGTTGAAACTGCAATTATTGAATCAATGTAATATTGACGAAGGTTGCTTTTTTTCAGATTATAAACAATGTGATGGCTGGCAAAGAGCAAAAAAAGCGGAGGAATGGGTATTGCCGGGTTTTTAACAAGCTCTGTTTTAAGTAAAAAAGCTCCCCAGGCATAGATTATGCACCCTGTTATGTAAATTATAATCAGGCCTGCAAGCAGATCTTTAAGTGTGCTTTTTATTCTAAGGTATTGTGTTGTTTTTATTTTATAAAAGATTAAAGCCGGGATTAGTATTATAAAAAGTAAAAGTAATGTTAATTGTATTATTGCTATAAGTTCAATATTTAAAAGAAGCCCTGCATAGATAAACAGGGGAGCATTAAAGATTAGCATATAATTAATAGCAGAAATTATTAGTATAAAGATAAAAACAGGTATTGTTTTAGATGAATTTCCCTCTGGATATAAAGCAGCAATGGAGAAAAAAATAGCTAATGCAGGAACAGGTATAAAATTAAAGAGGTTCATAAAAAGGGAGTTGTATTCAGGAAAAAGGCCTGCATTTACCAGGATAATTATTGAAAAAAGAACAGCCAGAATGGCTGAAAAAATCACCAGAAGCAGATTGAGAAAGATATGGTTCTTTTTGAATATGTTTTTAATCATAACATATATTGATGCTATAAAAGCAAAAAAGGAGATGAAAAGTATTGAATAATCCAATTTCTTTTACCTGCCAGAGTAATTTTTATTTATTTTAAAATCTTTTCTTTTTTTATTTCAAGTTAAATATTATTATGAATAAAATTAATTAAGTTAATTTAATCCTGAAATTTCTGTGATATTTTGAGAGTATAAACATGGATTTATGAAACTGCTCTGACCCCGCCCTGGTTTCAAGACCCCATCTCTCTAATCCTTTTCCCTTCATTGAGGAGAGGGAGGTTAGGAGGAAGAGGTCTCGAAAAAGGATGCTGCCGGGTGTAATTTACTTGACAATCTGATGTTTTAGTGGTTATAAAAAGTTAATGTACACAATAGTTGAAAAGGCTAGAGCCAAAATAAATCTTCATCTTAATGTGTTAAATAAAAGGGAAGATGGTTATCATAATTTATTCAGCCTTATGGCAGGGCTGGATCTTCATGATCTTGTAATACTGGAATATTATGATCTTGCCAAAGATGAGAGACCTCCTGAGATAAGAATAGAAAACGGAGGAGGAACTTTTAGCCATATACTTGATTCTATTGATGTTAATGATAATCTCATTACATTTGCAGTGAAAAATTATCTTAAAAATGCAGGATTAAGCGGGAAACTGCATTTTGTGGTTGAAAAAAATATTCCACATGGCGCAGGGCTTGCTGGTGGCAGTAGTGATGCTGCTGCTGCATTAAGGGCTGTTCACAGTGTTGTTAAGCCTGCAATAGAAGGTATAGTGGCTAAATCTGCTATTGAAACAGGATCAGATGTTCCTTTTTGTCTTACCAGTGGGCTTGCTTTTGTTGAAATGAAGGGAGAAGCAGTAACGCCTGTGAACAGGGAGCTTGCAGGCTTTGTTCTTTTAATAAACAATGGAATAGAGATTAATACAGGACATGCCTATGGGCTGTTAAACAGGAATTTATCCCATGGGAGCAGCAATTGCTGTAAGTCAAAAAAAGAAGAAATTATAGCTGCTTTGGAAAAGGGTCTGCCTTTTTGGAATAAAATTTTTATAAATGATTTTGAAAGCCCTGTTTTCTCAGAGTATCCTCAATTAGGGCTTTTAAAAAACAGCCTTTATGATGCAGGAGCAGAGTTTGCTTTAATGACAGGCAGCGGTTCTACGGTTTTTGGGGTTTTTTCAGATGAAAAATCCTGTATGGAGGCTTTTCATTATTTTGAAAGTAAAAATAATAGGTGTTTTTTTTCAAAATTCCTGATTCCAGCTGTTTTATGATTGACAATATGGCCGGTTATTGGGAAATGTGACAGTGTTTTATGCGTTGTTTTGGGGTTTTAAGCCCCTAAATTGAGGCGTCGCCAAGTGGTAAGGCACCGGGTTTTGGTCTCGGCATTCCAAGGTTCGAATCCTTGCGCCTCAGAGAATATTTTTTCAATTAAGGAGATATGTAATTAAAAAAATCTCTTCAATTGTTCTTGCCGGAGGAAAGGGAGTTCGTATGCAGTCCGATCTCCCAAAGGTTCTTCATCTTCTTAATGGAAAATCCCTGATAGAGCATGTTGTTGATAGTTTAAATTCAGCAGGGATTTATGATATACTGGTTGTTGTGGGTTATAAGGGTGATGAAGTTATTTCGCGGCTTGGTAACAGGGTTAATTATGCATGGCAGCACGAGCAGCTTGGGACAGGGCATGCAGTAATGCAGGCTGAAGATTATTTTAAGGATTACAGTGGAGACATAGTAGTAGCCTGTGGTGATGTTCCTTTGATAAAACCTTCGACTTTTCGCGATGTTGTAAGCAAAGGGGAGGAGGACATGACAGGGGCTGTTGTGCTTACAATGATTCTGGATGATCCTCACGGCTATGGAAGAGTTGTTAAAGATTCTGCCGGTGCCTTTGTTTCGATTGTAGAAGAAAAGGATGCATCAGAAGAAACGAAAAAGATAAAAGAGGTAAACAGCGGTACCTATCTTTTTAAAAGTTCACTTCTTTTTAAAGGGCTTAAAAGTGTTACAACTGATAATGCCCAGGGCGAGTATTATCTTCCTGATGTTTTATCATATATGGTCAGTAAAGGGTATAATATAAAAACCAGCCTTCTTTCTCACAGTCAGGAGGGTAGAGGAATAAATACAAAAGAGGAATTGCTTGAACTTGAAAGGAGCATTTCTTCTTAAAACGGGTATAAAATCAATGAATAATAGTCCTTTGAAGATATTTTCTGGCAATTCAAATCGCCCTCTGGCAGAGGAAATTGCCTCATATCTTGGCACAAAGCTTTCGGGCATGGAAGTATCACTCTTTAAGGATGGAGAAATTTCTGTTAAGATTAAAGATAATGTAAGAGCACACGACGTTTTTATCATACAGTCAACATGCAATCCTACAAATGACAATATTATGGAAATGCTTCTTATGATGGATGCTGCTTTACGGGCATCTGCATCAAGAATAACAGCTGTTATCCCCTATTTTGGATATGCCAGACAGGACAGGAAAGTGGAGCCCAGGGTTCCAATTTCTGCAAAGGTTGTGTCAAATATTATACAGGTAACTGGTGCTGACAGGGTTCTTACTATGGATCTTCATGCAGATCAGATTCAGGGATTTTTTGATATACCAGTGGATAATCTTTATGCTTCTCCAATTGCCATAGATTATATAAAAAGTCTTAAGCTTAAAAACGTGGTTGTTGTATCTCCTGATTCAGGTGGTGCTGACAGGGCAAGGTTTCTTGCAAAAAGGATAGATGCAGGGCTTGCTATAATTGACAAAAGAAGGCCTGAGCCCAATGTTTCAGATGTTATGAATGTAATTGGAGAGGTGGAGGGAAAGGACTGTATTCTTATAGATGATATTGTTGATACAGCAGGTTCCATAACAAAGGCTGCCTTGGCATTGAAAGAGATGGGAGCTCTTGATGTTTATTGTCTTTTTTCACATCCAGTGTTCTCTGATACAGCTGTAGATGAGCTTGAAAAAGCCTCATTTAAGGAAATAATATTTACTAATTCTATTCCTCTTGTGGACAAAAGAGTATTGCCTAACATGAAGGTTTTATCAATTGCTCCATTATTTGGCGAGGCAATAAGAAGGATTCATAATGGAGAATCAGTTAGTTCTCTTTTTATATAAATGATTTAATTAAATTTGAGTTGATATTAAAGTAAGGGGTCAAAATAAAATGAATGGAAAGCGTTTAGCAGCAGAGCCAAGAGAGTTAGTTGGAAAAAACAATAATAATAGGCTTCGTGCAGATGGGTTTATTCCTGCTATTGTCTATTCACACGGTAAATCCGAAGCTATAAAAATTAAAAATAAAGATTTTTTTAGTCTTTTTAAAGGAAGTATTTCAGAAAGTGTTATTTTTAGTATTGATATAGCAGGAAGAAATGATGATGATATGGCCTTTATCAAGGATGCTCAAATAGATCCTGTTACAGGGGCTATTCTTCATCTTGATCTTTTTAAAGTGACAAAAGGTGAAAAGATTAGAACAAATATTCCTATTGAGCTTGTAGGTACTCCTATTGGAATAAAATCTGGTGGTGTTTTTATTCATGGTGAAAGGGAAATTTTTGTTCAGTGCCTGCCTGCCCATCTGCCTGAAAAAATAGTAGTTGATATTTCAGCAATGGAGATGGGTGACCTTATAACTGTTAGTGAGCTTGAAATAAGTGATGATGTAGAAATACTTACAACTCTTGAGAATATTGTTGCTGCAGTTGATCAGCCCCGTGCTGAAGAAGAGCCGGAAGAAGAGCTTGAAGAAGAAACAGATGAAGAAACAACTGAAGAAGGTGAAACTGCTGCTGAAGCAGTTGAGGAGAAATAACGAAAATTTTCCGGAAATGTCAGAAATTAGAAATTAAATGAAACTTTATTTCTTTAGCGTTGTCTAACTTTAACTGATGAAATAAAGTTTTTTAAGGAGCTGTTTTATTGAAATTAATAGTAGGTTTCGGGAATCCGGGTGAGAAGTTCGCTAATAACAGGCAGAATATTGGTTTTAAAGTAATTGATATTTTGGCAAATAATGAGAATATTGAAGTTCGGGTTAAGAAAAAAAAATCAATAATTGGTCGTGGTAAAATTGATAAAAAAGATGTGGTTCTTTTAAAACCTCAAACCTTTGTAAATCTTATAGGAGAGTCTGTTCTTTATATTGCCTCATTTTTGCGCATAAATGTTAAGGATGTTTTTTGTATTGTAGAGGATTCTTCTCTGGATCTTGGTGAATTGCGCGTTGATTATATAGATTCAGATCTATCGCATTCAGGAGTTGATTCAATGGCTGTTGCATTAAAGTCAGACAGGTTTGCCAAGGTTAGAGTTGGAGTTGGCAGTTGTCCTGAAGGCGTTGCCATGGAGGATTATCTTCTTCAGGATTTTACCTTTGAAGAAAACCTTTTGCTCATTGATGTACTTAATAAAGCAGAACAGGCTGCGCGTATGCTCGTTACTAATCGTATTGATGAGGTACAGGAAAAATACAATCCAGAGGGAGCCCCCAAGATTAAAAAACGCCAGGTTAAAGTAATTCATATTGATCACAGGAAAACCCAGAAAAACAATTAATTTAAACCTTTGCTTTTAAAGAGTGTTTTTTTGTTTAAATGAACCAATATATCTTAAATGAATAATTGTAAGAATAACTGCTCCTGCAAGAAGTACAAATGTAGTTGCAGGTATTATTAAGTAAATGTGTTCAGTAAAAGCTGCAATAAAGAAAATAATAGAAAACATCTCTTTTTTTGTTATATATTTTGTTTTAAGAGCAAATGAAACCAGCCTGTCATTTGCTGGAAGTTTTTGAAGAAATTCTCTGTCATAGGCCACAAGTGAACCTGAATTGCTGTACTTTGAAAGGTAATGAATCATTACAGCAAGCATTACA
>JBBAGC010000028.1:0-11650 GCA_041655115.1 Spirochaetota bacterium
TGGGTAAAATCTGATAATATTATAAATATAAAGGGCAAAGATATAAATAAACATAAAGCTGAATATTCCAATATGGGAGTGGAAACATATACAGAATGCAGATACAGCTCAATAGACAATGAGAGCATTTATCTGGATTTGAAAATAATCAGATTTACAGATGTTCTTGATGCCTATGCTTTTTTTTTTACAACAGTGGGGTTTAATCAATGGATGCCCGATAATAATAAAGATGAATATAAAGATGATTCAATTTATACAAGCCGTAAAGGAGACTATGTTGTTTTTGTGCATAACACAGAGCAATATCCCTTTTTAAGAAAAGAAATGGCACAGCTAATAAAAATCGTGGATTATAATCTGGATAACTATTATTCTCACAAGGAACTTCCATATTTACAAAAATTTTTAAAAAATTTTACAGGCAATAATGTATTTTACACCAAAGGAAATTTACCGGAATTTCAAAGAGTTGATAATGCTTTTTACAGCAAAACAGGTTTAAACAATGCAGGATGTACAGTTTTTATAAGTGACAGAGGGTCTTTTAGTAATGCTTTTAATCTGTATCGCAGCATGGTTGAAAAAGAAAAATATATTACAGTTGAGGCTTTTGAAAGGCATTCAGCTTTTTTAAAAATTAATGAAAAAAACTATAGATTTATTTCAGTTAATGGTAATATAATAACCGGATTATGGGAATGCAGCAGTATTCAGGAAGCTGAGGCTTTGCTTAATAAAATCAACAACAGTATTGAGAAAAAGAATACAGGGAAGTGATTTTTTATGAGTATAGACTATGACGGCATAATTAAAAAATCTCTGGAGCAGATATTTCATGATATAGATCTGGAGCGAACTACAGTTATAAGTGCTGTTACAGGTAATGTTGATATTCTTATGAACAAATCCAGAAACTGGTTTGGCAGCGATGTTCCGGAGGAGTATCAGCGTGTAATCAGATCCCTTTTTACCATAACAGCTTTTCTTGTTGAAAAACAAAAAAACAGCGATCATCTGTCAATTATAAAAGTTCAGGATCATATAAGGTTATCAGTTGTTATAAGGCAGATTGTCAGAGATCTCATGGAAATTTTTGACTATGGTTCTCTTTCAGTTTCTATGGATTTTGAAGAAGAGGAGCCTTCAATTTTAACTTCAGAGCAACTATTAAAAGAATCCATTTATAATATCTTTTTTTCATTATACCCGTTTATGAATAAAGATTCCTCCTGTGATATAGTGATTAAAAAAGATAATTACAATGTTTTTGCAGAATTTTATTTTAATAAATTAAAAGAGTCATTTCCAGGACATGGCGAAATTAAAAAAAGGCTCTTTTCATATAATCAGAACAATGAAGAGAAAATAGGCATAGGCATTGACAGTGCAATTAACAGTTTAAGAACAATAGGTTCAATTGTAAAAGTGGATACACTTAGCATGGCCACTCTTTTTTCAATGAACATAATGTTTCCCACTACTGAATTTATGGAACAGGTGGAAAGAGTAAGAGAGGTTAAAAGCTGTAAAGCGATTAAACCTGACAAGGGCAGAGTTTTAGCTGTTGTAAATGATCCAATGATGAGGCTTCTCCTTGGTGATGTGATAGCTGAAAGCGGGTATAAGCTGAGCATTGTTTCTGTTAAGGATTTTAAAGATTTAGTTGATTTATCATGTTATAAGGCACTTGTTTTTGATTTTAGCAATGAGCTTTTTACAGCAGGCGATTATGTTAAAAAAATAAATAATTCAAATCATCATCTTATTTTAATACACGGTGAAAAAGATTTCAATGCTGATGATGGGATATTTAATTCTTTTAAAAAACTTAAAAAGCCATTTAATGTTGATAGTGTAATTGATTATATTGAATCAAAAGAGTGATATGTATTATATAATTGGTGATATACATGGTCAAATTTTTAAGCTTTTGAAGCTGATGACTATGATTGAAGAAAAAATTTCAGATAATGACACAATTATTTTTCTTGGTGATTATATTGACAGAGGTAAAGACTCATATAGTGTAATTGAATATCTTTCCAGATTATCTGAAAAGTATAAAATCTTTTTTCTCAAGGGTAATCATGAAGACATGTTTATTAAATACTATTATACAGGAAAAGGATATGACCTCTATATAAGAAACGGAGGCATGGCTACAATTAAAAGCTATGAAAAAGCCATAGGCAAAATGAAGCTTCCGGAAAAGCATAAAAAATTTTTCAGCTCTTTAAACCTTTTTTATAAGGGTGATGATTTTATTGCTGTGCATGCGGGTTTACGCCCCTATGCAGGGGAACCAGTCAGGCAGAAGCCGGAGGATCTTTTGTGGATTCGTGAAGATTTTTTCCTTGCAGATTACTCCTGGGATAAAACCATTATTTTTGGCCACACTCCAACTTCTTTTTTGAACAACAGTAAAAGGATATATTTTGATAAAAAAAGAAATATAATAGGTATTGATACAGGTGCCATGTATGAAGATGGCTTTCTTGCATGTTTGAGATGGCCTGATAAAAAAATATTTCAGGTTAATTAACAGATTAAGTGAAAGTGAAAAATAATATGAAAAAAATAAATATTTTTATAATAGCCATAGTGTTATTTTTTACAGGCATGGATTTAAAATCGAATAATTATACTGTTAAAGGTGAAATAGAAACTGTAAGAAAGGATAATTATGTTACAATACGCTTTTATGAAAAGCCCCAATTGCAATCCTATCAGGTTTTTGCTTTTAACACTGTTTTGGGAGATGTTTTTGTAATAAAAAAGATTGAAAGCAATGATAATGGAAATATTTATTTAGCTGAATTTAAACCTGATAAAAAAGAATCTTCTGAAATTTTAAGAGCAGGAATGTCTGTTATAGCAATGGCTGTGGATAAAAGCATTGACAATAGGTATAGCAAGAAGCCATATATAGAGAGAATAGAGTATAAAAAAGAAATAATAAGCGCTATTGATAAAAGGGATATGGTGCTAATTTATTCAGGCAGGTTTCTTATGGGTTCCAATAAAGGCAATAAGGACGAGTTCCCTGAAAGGGTTGAAGAGCTGGCAGATTATTATATAGACAGGTATGAGGTTTCCAATCTGGATTTCAAAAAGTTTATTGATGATATTGCAGGATCCTATCCTCCTTACTGGATAAAACATATTGATGAAAAGGGAAATTTTTCCACTGATTATTTTGGAGATTTACCTGTTATAGTTACATATACAGAGGCAAGTGATTATGCTGCCTGGTGCGGGAAAAGGCTTCCAAGTGAAAAGGAATGGGAAAAGGCAGCCAGGTTTCCTCTTAATGCAGATAAAAAGAATAAAAGCAATATATATACCTTTGGCTATGATTATCAGGAAGGTATTTCAAATATAGCGGAATTATGGGAAAATGAAAATACTGGTAAAAATCTAAAAGAAAGAATAAAAAAAGAATATAAACTTGAAAAACTTGATAAAGGCTATATACCTGTAAAAATGTATGAGCCATCATCTGCTTCATATTATGGAGTTGTGCATATGGACGGCAATGCCCTTGAGTGGACTGAAAGCTGGTATAGTGCATATGATAATAATTATGACAAAGATAAAAAATATGGTACTCAATACAAGGTTGTAAGAGGGGGTAGCTATTTTTTACCTTTAAAGTCATCCAGGGTTACCAGTAGAAAAATTGGGGGCATACCCAGCCTGGGAAAAGACAGGATGGCAGGATTCAGGTGTGTAAAGGATGTGTCAATCCTGGACAGAATAAATTAGTTATTATGGAGTAGGTATGAAATTATTCTATTTTTTATCAAGAAATATAAGCTACACCTTTGCTGTGGCTTTTTTTACCAATATCTTTGGATGGCTTACCCTTGGCTTTTCATATTTTCTTGCCAGCTCCTTTGTTTTAGCATCCTATGATAAGGTTACAGGCCTGTTTTTACAATGGCTTCCTATTGTTTTCCTTTCTGTATCCTTTATTTACTTTATTGTTTTTGGTTTTTTTACGCCTGTTAAAATACCAGCCTTTCTTAAAAGACACAGAAGAATAAATGCTATATTCAGCAAAGACATGAGAGCTTATAGTGATAATCTAAAAGATTCTTATGGTGATTTTTCTGACCTTGTGATGAACAACACTTCCACATCTGCTATTATTGTTGTTGTAACAGGAATGGCAATGACAGTAACTGCATTTATCAGCTATTATGTTTATGGTGAATTTACCCTTATTGAATTTAAGTCTGCTGTTAAAATGACTATACTTGCCTCTGTAATTGCCACACTTCTTCTTGGAATGGCAACGCACCTGATAAGTGAAGTTCTTACCAATAATGAAAGAGCAAGACTTTATAATGAACTATTGAGAAAGGGACAAAAAATAAGGCCTCACTCTCTAATTGGTGTAAATGTTAACTTTTACTTTTTTGTTATTATTATGTTTATAATTCTTTTTTCATTTATTGCTCTTTTTGAAAGATTGAAAATATACGAACCTGGAAATATAATAATTCTTGGAATATATTTAGCAGGTTCAATAATCCTGGGCCTTGCACTTGCCAGGGTTAACTCCAACTCAATTTTAAAAATACTCAATGACATGGCCAGGGTAACAAGGGAGATTGCTTCAGGGAGCAGGGCTGGATTTCAGGTTCTTTCACTTGGAAAGGAGTTTTCTGCAATTGAATTTGACCTTATGAAAATGGCCTGGGAAATTGAAGAACACAGGTTAAACCTTGAGCTTAAAGTCCAGGAGCGTACAGATGAGCTTGAAAGAGCAATGACAAACCTCCGTATCAGGGATGACCAGATACAAAAGCAGCTTGATATGGCCAGTGTAATTCAAAGAAGCATGCTTCCTGACAGGCTTGATGACTGGAATGAAATAAAATTTTCTGTTCGTTACAATGCCATGGAAAAGATTGGTGGTGACTTTTATGATATTTTCCAGCTTAAAGATAATAAGATTGGAATAATAATAGCTGACGTTTCAGGTCATGGTATTCCTGCTGCTCTTATAACTGCAATGGCTAAAATATCCTTTGGA
Source organism: Spirochaetota bacterium (assembly GCA_041655115.1). GTDB lineage: Bacteria > Spirochaetota > UBA4802 > UBA4802 > UBA5550 > JBBAGC01. Next base: position 5,045 of record JBBAGC010000028.1, read on the forward strand.
AATGCCGGTATTCTTTTTGATTCACCAAGAAGAATTTTTCAGGAAGTTAATAAAAATATTATTGAGCATATGAAAACACAGGATTATCTCACGTGTTTTATAATAGCAATTGATGATGATTATAATGTAACCTATTCCAATGCAAGTCATCAAAAAGCGATTTTATTAAAAGGGACTTCTGATAAAGTTGAATATCTTGATACAGGAGGTCTTTTTATAGGGGCACTTGAAGAAGCCAGAGATACCTATGAGGAAAAGCAGTTAAAACTGGAATATGGAGATCGCATTATTCTTTATACAGATGGAATACCAGAAGCCCAAAACAGCAAAAAAGAAGAGTATTCAGATGAAGGCCTGGAGAGATCAATTCTTCATCACAGGGAAAAGGATCTTGAGGATTTTACAGAGGCTATAATTGATGATGTACGGGCACACATGGGTGATGTGGGTGCATTGGATGATATAACACTCTTTATTATTGAACTTGCCTGGGATGAGGCTGTTGACACTGTTAAAAGTTCAAAGAAAATGATAGCAGCTCATAAATATCTTGAAGCTATTGAATTGCTGGAAAATGGACTTGATAAATTTCCCGGAAATCAGAAGGTTCTTTATAACCTGGCTAAAAATTATTTCAGAGTAAACAATTACAGCAAAGCTGTTGAAACAATTAAAAAATATATTGAAAAAGACAAAAAGAATAAATTTGCTTATTATATTAATGGTGCATCCTATTATCAGATGATGGATTATAAATCAGCAGTTGAGGAATTTAACCTTGCCCTGGGCATTGATCAGAATATGGTTAATGCGCTCTTTGCTCTTGGCATGTCTTATAAAAATCTTGCAGATTATGATTCTGCTGTGCAGATGTTTGAAAGGGTAATTAACATAGATTCTGACAATAAAATGGCTCTTTTTGAAATAAGGCAGATAGAAAAAATGAAGAGCGGAAATTGATTTTTATTTTTTACCATAACTGAAACGCATATAAAATGAAACCGAACATTAAAGATTTAGATTTTAACGAGGCACTTGCTCTTTTCAACAGCCTGGGGGAAAAGGATTATAGGGCTGCTCAGCTCTTCAACTGGCTTTATGAACGGAATGTTTCTTCATTTAGTGACATGACAAATTTTTCAAAAAAATTGCGTGCTCTTCTTGAGGAAAGATTTGAAATTTCTCCTCTTGGGTTATATGACAGAAAAATTTCCAAAATTGACGGTACTGAAAAATTTCTTTTTAGTACTTTAGATGGCCATTTTATTGAATCAGTTTTGATTAAAAGCGACATAAGTGGTGAAGGCAGGTTAACAGTATGTGTTTCATCCCAGGTTGGCTGTCTCATGGGATGTGGATTTTGTGAAACAGCAAAAATTGGATTTAAAAGAAATTTATCAGCGGGAGAAATTCTTGACCAGATTTGCCATGTCAGGAGGGAATCTGCCCTGAAAAATAACAACATTGTTTTTATGGGTATGGGTGAACCTTTTTTAAATTATGACAATGTGTTAAAAGCTGCTGATATAATGAATTATTCTTTTGGATTTCATATTTCAGTGAGAAAAATTACTATTTCAACATGTGGAATCCTTCCTGCAATAGAACGCTATATTGATGAGGAGAGACCTTATAATTTGGCTCTGTCCCTTAATGATTCTGAACCTGATAAAAGAGCACAAAATATGCCTATAGAAAAAAAATATCCCTTTAATAAAATAGCACAAATGCTTGAGCATAAATTTCCTGTCTCAAGAAACAGGCTTACTATTGAATATATAATGAGAAAAGATAATATATCCTCTGATGATGTAAAGCGCCTGAAAAAGATGTTTCGTTTCTCAAGAATAAAGTTAAACCTTATTCCGCTTAATCCTGGAAATCACAGTCTTCCTGTTCCGGATGCAGATGATATTAAAAAATTTACTGAGGAGCTTGAGCTTATGAATATTCCTGTATCTATAAGAAAGAGTATGGGGCAGGATATTTCTGGAGCATGTGGCCAGCTTTCCGGGAAAAAATATTTTAATAATACTAATGAGGCTAAAGCATAAATGGAATATCTTAAATGGATTTTAACAAGGTGGAAGCTGTTTTTTATATACATACCTCTTGTAGCGATCACATTGATTTTTCTTTATTCAGGTTATATTTATTTTGAGTGGCTTTCCCAAAGAGATATTGCACTTGAAAGACTTGCCAGGTACAAGCTCCTTATTGACAGAACTGAAGAGATGAAAAAGGGCTACCCATACACAAGAATAGAAGTTGAAGTTGGTGCTAAAGCAGTAGATATTCCCACAAGAATATACGACAGGAACAATGAAATAATAGGTGAATTTTTTGAAGAAAAAAGAGAGATAGTACCCTTTGATTATATTCCTGAGTCTCTTATCAATGCTGTAATTGCCAGTGAGGATCGGGATTTTTATTTACATAAAGGTGTTAGCTATTCTGGAATTTTTAGGGCATTCTTAAAAAATATAATAAATTTCAGAGTAGTTCAGGGTGGAAGTACCATTACTCAGCAGCTGGCAAAAGTTCTTTTTACTGATATGGAAAGAAACATTAAACGAAAAATTTATGAAGCATACTGCGCAGTAGAGATTGAAAAATTTTATGATAAACAGGATATTCTTTCAATGTATTTGAATTTAATTTACTTTGGAAATGGATCCTATGGAGTTGAATCTACTTCAAAAATGTTCTTTGGTAAATCTGTAAGAGAACTAGATATTGCTGAATCAGCAATGGTTGTTGCTACAATTTCCAATCCTTTAATTTACTCACCCCTGTCTAATCTTAAAAATTCCGTTTCAAAAACCAGGAGAATACTTGAGTCATTGAGTTCAGCAGGATTTATCAAGGAAAGTGATATTGAGTCAATGTATGAATCTTTCCTGAAAAAATGGGGAGTAGAAGAAGACAATGAAGAGCAAAAGATTACCTCCCATATTGGAAGTTTTTTATATAGCGCTTATAGAATAAACAGGGCTCCATTTCTTAATGAATCTATTCGCCGGGTCATGGTTGATAAGTTTGGTGAAGATGCTGTAAAAAAAGGCGGGCTTTCGGTTTATACCACAATTGATGCCTCAAGTCAGGAGCTGGCCTTGAAGAGCCTTAGAAAAGGTGTGGCAGCACAAAGGGAATACCATATAAACAGAGCTGCCAGGATAAAAAAGAAAGAGGCTGCTGAAATTGAAGAGGCTAAAGCTAAAGAAATAGAAGGGGGGATGATCTCAATAAATCCCCATACCGGAGAAATCATTTCCTATGTTGGTGGGTATCAGTTTACAACAGCATCACAGCTTGACAATGTAAGTCAGATAAGAAGACAGCCTGGTTCATCTATTAAGCCACTTGTTTATGCTTCAGCTATTGAAACAAAAAAAATAACGCCTTCAACTGTTTTTAATGATAAACCTGTAGAGTTTGAAAAAGGTTATGCACCACAAAACTATGATAAAAAGTTTTATGGGAAAATAATAGCAAGGCAGGCTTTGGTAAAATCATTGAATACCATTGCAGTATCTGTGCTTAACCTGGCTGGATATGACAAAATTTTTTCATATATGAAGAATGGACTTGATTTGGATGATAGTGATTTTAATAAAAGATTCATGAAAACATTATCTTTTGCCCTTGGTGCCTATGAGCTTTCTCCCTGGGAAAATGTAAGGCTTCATTCAATGCTTGTAAATGGAGGCAGCCCGGTAATTCCATACAGTATTAAATATATCAGTGATTACAGTGGAAATATTCTATGGAATAATGAAAAAGAAATTCAGGAAAAAAATAATACCTTAAGGAAAAAATATAATAAAATCATAGATCCTGTTGCAGCAAGGGTTACAATTTCAATGCTTGAAGGCGTAAGGGAGCCAGGTTCATCAATCCACTGGCTTTTAAGAAAATACGGAATAAATTTTCCATGCGCAGGTAAAACCGGTACATCATCTGATTTTAATGATGCATGGTTTATTGGCTATACAGGAGAAGAGGTTACTTCAATATGGATTGGAAACAGAACAGGATCTGTTTCACTTGGTCAGGGGAGATCAGCAAGCGGTGTTGCTGCTCCAATTTGGGGAGAATATATTGCTGGTGTATATAAAGAAAAGACCCCAGCTGATTTTTTATCTGATATTGAAGGAATAACACTGGAAAAAATTTGTATTGAATCAGGTAATGTGGCTGGAAGAAATGAGGAATGCCCCTTAAGCGTTTCCCAGTATTATTATGCAGGAACAGAACCTGGTAAGTTTTGTGAAATTCACACTGTCAGTTCCGGAGAATAAAAGTGAAAAGATATGTAATATGTCTGTCTTTGTTTATTCTTGCCATGTGGAATGTTTCATTCAGGTGGCCAATCAATGATGCCCGTTTAACTTCAACTTTTGGTGAAAGCAGGGGGGATCATTTTCATGATGGGATAGATTTAGTAAGCACAGACACAAGGATTTTTCCAGTTAAGGATGGCAAGCTTTTATATGCGTGGAATAAATCTCTTTTTCCCCTTGAAAATTATTGGGGCGGAGGAAACTATAAAATTATAAAGCACTCTGACAATATTGTTTCAGTATATATGCACCTTCAGGATGGTGAAAAGCTTGAAAAAAAATATACAGAGAATGATGTTATTGGTCAAATGGGAAACACAGGGAGATCCTATGGAAGCCATATTCACTTTACAATACTGGATTTGAAACTCAGGGAATCAGTAAACCCTTTTAAATTAATGCCAGCCTATGTTGATGAAAAAAAGCCAGAGATCAGGTTTTTTTATCTTAAAGTCAATGACCGGTATGTGAGAATAAATGAAAATTCCAATATCAGACTTACCAGGCATTATCCAATGCTTATAGAAATTAATGATTCTGCATCAGGCAATGAAAGGTTTGGCATTTACAGGTTAAAGGTTAATTTGAATGGTAAAGATATTATGAATTCGGAATTTGATAAAATCAGATTGTCAGAACATGGCTTTTCTGTAAGCGATAAAAGCTTTCACGATCTTTATGATAGCGCAGGTTATTATAAAGTTTCAAAAATTCAATATAAAGAAGGGCTCAATAAGTTTATTATTACAGCTTCTGATTATTCCGGGAATATAAGTGAAAAAACTTTTCAGGTTAATGTTACGCTTGATATGAATTAAATTACTGTTTTATGTGCAAACATCCGGAGGACTTATTTTGGGAAATTTAATCCCTTTATTTAGAAGAAAAGCAAAAATCAAGCAGGTAGATCTGGCAGATTATTTAAAGGTGTCGCCATCCTACCTGTGTAAAATTGAAAAGGGGCATGTTATTCCTACAGGCTCCTTTAAGAAAATGTGTGCTGATTATTTTAACGAAGATATTGAAGTATTGTTTCCAGATGAAAGCATAAAAAAAACAAATATTTATTCAGATAAATTTTTGCCCAATAATATATGGGCTGTAAGAAAGAAAAAAAATATAAAGCAAAACAAACTTGCAGAGCAATTAGAATGTTCTCCTTCATATCTTTCTAAAATTGAAAAGGGGGTGCAAATGCCTACAAATAAGTTTAAAAAAAAATGTGCAAAGGTGTTGAAAATTAAAGAAAAGGAACTATTTCCAGGGAATGAGTAAAATATAATGGATTATGTGTTATTCCATATTTTTTTAATTTTGTTTCTTATGATTTTTTCTGCGTTTTTTTCAGCCTCTGAAACTGCACTTTTCTCATTGAAAAAAGCTGAACTCCATAAGTTTTCGGTTTCATCAAATTATATTGAAAGGGCTATTGCTGCTTCCCTGATGGAGCCGGACAAAATACTTATAACAATACTCCTTGGTAATCTTTTTGTAAATATAATGCTTTCATCTTTTACTACTTCTATAATGCTTAAGTATTTTACCACTTATGGGCATATTATTTCTATTTTGGTAATAACTCCTTTGATTATTGTTTTTTGTGAAATAACGCCTAAGATTATTACGATTTATTTTCATAAAAAATTCAGTAAAATATCTTTTCCCTTGCTCCAGGTTTTCCATAAAATAACTTTTCCATTGCGAAAAGTTATTATGCTTTTTACAGATTTTTTTATTAAAATATTTAATCTGGAATTAAAGCACAGCATAATAACTGAAGATGAGCTGGATCATGTTGTAGAGAAAGGTGAAGAGCAGGGAATAATTGATAAAAAAGAAAGCGATATTATAAAGAATGTTATGAGGTTTTCCAAAAGGGAAGCTTCTAATATTATGTATCCGCGCAATCAGGCGATTTTTATTTCTAAAAATTGCAGCATTGATGAGGCAATGAAAATAATAAATGATAATGATATTGTCAGAGTTCCCGTATATAAAAATGATCTTGATGATATTATAGGTGTGGTTGATGCGCGTGATATAATTTCTCCATTTATGGGATATAACAAAGTCAAAAAAATAGACAAGTATATAAAACCTGTTGATTTTTTTCCTTTTTCAAAAGACCTTAATGAGCTGCTCAATGATTTTCTTCTTAAAAAAATTCAAATTGCTGTTATTGTTGATGAATATGGTGGCACTGCTGGTATTGTAACCCTTAACTCAATTCTTTCTGCAATACTTGGAAAGGAGTTTGGGAAAT
>JBBAGC010000029.1:0-11577 GCA_041655115.1 Spirochaetota bacterium
CCCATTCACCAAATAATAAACCTGCTAATAATATAAACACAACGCCTACAGCAATAAAGATATTTTGTATCATATTACTGGCAGTTGCCTTTACCAGTCCAAGTGCATGAGGCAATCGGCCAAAATCTGAATTCATTAAAACAACATCTGATGTTTCAATAGCTACATCTGTGCCGCCCCCCATAGCTATTCCAATATTTGCTAAAGCCAATGAAGGACTATCGTTTACTCCATCTCCTACAAAAGCAACTATTTGCCCCTCTTCGATTAATTTTTTTACAAAAGCTGATTTGTCCTCAGGTAGCATCTGCCCATGAGCTTCTGTTAATCCCAGTTCACGGCTTACCACATCAACAGTTCCCTGATTATCACCTGATAACATTACTAAATTCTTTACACCTAATTTCTTTAACCTTTGTAAATCCTCTTTGACTCCCGGGCGAATCTGATCGCGAATAGCCATAATAATTTTTAATTCACCATTAACAGCTGTTATTACAATAGAATTTCCATTTCTCTCAAAAATTTCAATATCAGATTTAGCCTTTTCACTTAATTCAATATTCTCTTCCTCCATTAAAGCAGCATTACCAACAGCTACTCTGTGTCCATTAATACTTGCCTTAATTCCACCGCCCTTTATTACTTCTGTTTCCTCAACTGTTGCAAATGCTATTTCACCTATTTCTTCTAAAACTGCCTTAGCAAGAGGATGATCTGATTCACGTTCAATACTTGCAAGATACCTCAAAGCTTCCTCTATATTTTCTCCATAATATTCTGTCGCAGAGATCGATGGATTCCCTGCAGTTAAAGTACCTGTTTTATCAAACACCATTGTATTTAATCTGCTAAAATCGCGAATTACTTCACTCCCCTTTAACAAGACACCATGGCTGGCTCCATTCCCTATACCTGCAACATGTGATACAGGTACACCAATAACCAGAGCTCCTGGACAACCTAAAACCAGAACAGTAATTGCAAGCTCAACATCCTTTGTGAATAGCCATACTAAAAACCCTATAATAAGAACTGCTGGTGTATAATATTTTGAAAATCTATCAATAAACCGTTCCGCTTCTGATTTTGAATCCTGTGCTTCCTCTACGAGCTCTATAATTTTACCAAAAGTTGTATCCTCTCCTACACGATCAGCTACAATTTGAATAGTCCCATTATCCAGGATTGTTCCTGCAAATACAGTGGAGCCTTTTTCTTTTCTACGTGGTAATGATTCTCCAGTAATACTTGCTTCATTAATACTCCCTTCTCCAGTTAAAACAGTTCCATCAACAGGAATCTTCGCTCCGGTTTTAACAAGAAGAATGTCTCCCACGTCTACTTCATCTACCTCCACTTCTTCAAAATCTCCGTTTTCCATCTGCTTTAATGCGCTCTCTGGTGCCATTTCTGTTAATTTCTTAATTGCTGAACGGGTTTTGTTTAATGTCCGCATTTCTAAAAATGCACCAAATAAAAATAAAAAGGTAACAATTGCAGCCTCTTCATAGTTGCGTATTATAAACGCTCCAGTTACTGCAATTGTAACTAAAACATCTATGCTCACTACCTTAACTCTTAAAGCCTGGTATGCCTGAATCGCAATAGGTGCAATGCCTAAAAGAGAGGCGATAATTAATGACCATTCAAATATTTCAATATTCCCCAAAGCCCATTTAGCCATAAATCCCAGGGCTATTAAAGTACCGCCTATTATTACAATCTTATTTTTATTAGTTAAAATGAACCTCTGCAAGTCTTCACTCCTTTTCTCTGTTTATATATTTATCATTTTATTTTTTAACCTTTTCAAAGAAGGAACAAGTTTATTTAGAGCCTGTATGCTTCATCTATTTCACCAAGCATGCTATATACAGCTTCATAGCTTTCACAAACATCCACTGGTACTTTATAATTATTTGTGATTTCGCGTAATTTCTCAAACTCCTTATCTAAATCTGGTTTTTTTGAATCTGATTCTTTTATTTTTGCGTTGATTAGATCGTATAACTCCTTTACTTTATGAAATTCCGGATGGGTGCCACCATGAACCCGCGCAACAACCGGGACAAAGAGGTCTAATCTTTCCAGATTCTTCATTGCTTCATTAAATTTTTCCATAATAAATTCTCCTTTTTTCAACTATACTGATATACCCTATACAAAGGAAACATATCTTTACAGATAAAGCATTGACCAAAGTCAAGTTGTTATGTTTTTTATGAGTTGCTGCTCTGACCCCATATCCCAACTCTTTTATCAAAGAACTTTTTAGTTTCCCTATCTGTATTCATATAAAAATCAAGGCCTTTAGACTCTCCGATATTAAAATAATAGTCCTTTACAACTGCATTACCAGCACCTGATTATTAATAACACACAATAGTTATATACTTAATTTATTTGACAACTTTCCCTATTACTATTATGAATTATCAAACTTTTGCTTTTATAGTATAAGTGTAAAAAAACGGATAATAAATCCTTTACTTTTGAGGCTATTTTTGTTATTTTTTATATATTAAAAGGTAAAATATGACATTACAAAAAACAGAATCAATACATTCGCAGATAATATAAGGTAGGGTATAATATGCATATAAATGTAACTAAAGAAGAACTCTATACCATGATCAAAGACGCAGTCAGGGAAGTCATCGGAGAAAAAGAAATTTCACACTTGCTCCATTCGTTACAGGAGGTATCCAACAGTGAAATGAGTGAAATTATCGAAAAATACGGATCACCTGACCAATACACAGATGTTGCATTTTCCGAGACCATTGATTTATGAGCTGGAGAGTAAACTATTCATCACAGGCTGCCAAATTCATACAGAAAAACCCGCCTCACGTAGAGAGTCTCAAAGAGTGCCTGAAATTATTTATTAAAAAACTTTCTGGTGAAACAGTCTCGCTTGATGTTAAAAGAATGAAAGGCAGCTGGCAGGATTCTTTTCATATCAGAAAAGGGGATATTAGAATTATATTTTCTATCAATGAAAATGAAAAAATTATCCATGTCAATGTTATCGATTTCAGAGGAGACGTGTATAAATAGTTCCCACCGTAATCATCAGCAAAAAACGCCAACTCACTGACCACATCAACTTAAAGGCTATAAAAAATGATAAACCTGCTAATAAATATTAGTAATACAAAATACACAATTATCTTATTATGGTATTCTCTCTATTATTTTACTTACGCGACAACTATGTTAACATATAGGATTCCCCATAACACATAATAATTATATACTTAATTTATTTGACAACTTTCCCTATTACTATTATGAATTATCAAGCTTTTGCTTTTATAGCATAAACGCAAAAAAACGGATAATAAATCCTGGGAAAATAGATGCCAAGAAAACTAAAATTTGACATACGGTTATGGGTTTTAATAACACTCATTTTGCTGGTAACATCCTCAATTATTTTACATTATTTTTATCATCAAAATAACCTTGCTCAAATTAAAAAAAATTATATCTACGAACTTAATAATGAATATTTAATCACAACAAGTGTTTACTCGGACATGGCAGACCTGGTTTATAATCTTATTATAAATACCCCGGAAGTATTAACTATTTTTTCCAGTGGAATTAACTCAGACAGTACAGCAGAAAAAAATATGTACAGAAAGCTTCTCCTTCAGGAACTGTCCGGATTATATTTAAAACTTGTTCAATATAATTTTAGACAATTGCAGTTTATTGAAACAAACAACATAAGCTTTCTCCGATACCATCGTCCTGAAAAATATGGAGATGACCTTACCGGAATACGCTACTCTGTGGAATACGCCAACAGAACAAAACAAAAGATTTCAGGTTTTGAAGAAGGTCGCATTTTTAACGGATACCGTTTTGTATATCCGCTTTTTTTCAAGGACAATCATATTGGTGCAATAGAAATCAGTGTTTCCTTAAAGGCTGTCATTAAGCAGATTAGTCAAAAATTTGACAAAAATGCGCAGTTCATTATTTTAAAACAACACGTTAATAAAAAAATTTTTGAAAGCGAACAGATAAACTATATTCCCTGGTTTGTTGATGATTCCTATGTGCTTGACAAAGAAATATCTCAAAATTGTATTTTAAAAAGCAAAATAAATCCGGATGCCATTTATAAAATACAAAAAGCACTAACAGAAAACCTTGAAAAAGCAACCCCATTCTGTATTGAAGTTGATATTGACGAAAATCCTGAAGTGCTTACTTTTATACCAATAGATAATTTCCAGGAAGAAAGCATAGCTTATATTTTTGGAAGATCCGATGCTGGCAAACTACATGAACAATCAAAAAACTTCTATATTGTTTTCATTACGCTAATTCTTCTTTTGATTATGCTCATTGTTTTTACCATATACTATAAGATATCACAAAAAAAAATAGAAATAATGGCAACTCACGATTCTTTAACAAAAGTTTGTACAAGGGGATTTTTTCTTAGTAATCTAAAGCTGGAATTTATCCGTTATAATCGTTACAAAAAACCTTTTTGCCTGCTCATGATTGATGTGGATCACTTTAAAAGTATCAATGACAAACATGGCCACGCTGCTGGTGACATTGTGCTTTCCGGTATAGCTGAAATTATAAAAAACAATATCAGAAAAAGCGATTTTATTGGCAGATATGGTGGGGAAGAATTTATTGTACTTTTACCTGAAACCACATATAAAGAAGCAATTATTGTTGCTGAAAATCTCAGAAAAGCTATTTCAAACCATCAATTTCATATACTGGGAACAGTTACAATAAGTTGCGGTATATCCCAGATACATGATGGAACAATATCTATAGAAGAATTCATCAATGATGCTGATAAAAAAATGTACAAGGCAAAAGAGTCAGGCAGAAACAGAGTTGTTTATGACTAATCTTTTGGTAAATTGCTACGATAAAGTTTTTTCAGGATTTTTTCTCTAAAATAATTTCAATCGGAATTCCTGTATTTTTCGCCTGGCAGCTGATCAGACAGAGCAAGGATAATATCAGTTTTTGCAAGGCTGCCAACAAGTACCATGGTGTCATCTGCCACAACAGGGAGTCTTTCAACATGCTGTTTATTATCAGCAAATTTTTCCAGAGCTTCCTCCAGAGTTGAGGATATTTTTAATGGAACAGGTACAGGGGCAAGAAGATCCCTGGCAATGACAAGGTCATTTAATGATGAAGTATTTAGATATTCCTTAACATCATCAAGGCATATTGACCCTTGATAAACACCCTTTTTATTAACTACATATAAATAGCGAAACGTGCTTATTAGAAAATGCCGTGTAATTTCATTAAAAGGCGCACTCTCCTTAACTCTGGGTGGATTAGGCTTAACAAGATCAGGCAAAGTAAGCATGGCAAGTTTGCGTGCAAAATACACAGCACCTTTTTTTTCAAGCGAACTGCTATATATAGATTCAGGTTCAATACCCTGTGAAGTCAGATGCGCAACAACGCACCCAAGCATAAGAGGCAAAATAAGCTGGTAGTCCATTGTCATTTCAAAAATCATAAGAATTGCCATTAAAGGAGCGTGAGTTGTAGCTGCCAAAAACATTGCCATTCCGGTTAAAGCAAATGCACCTGGTACCGGGTTTGCTCCAAAGCCAATAAACTGATGCAGATGACCAAAGAGATACCCTATTCCTGCTCCCATAAATAGCGTAGGGGTAAAAACTCCACCCACAGCCCCTGAGCCAAAACTTGCTCCTGTTGCAACAAGCTTAAGAATTAAAACAATTGCCAGGCTGGACCATAACCATTGCTCCTGCAAAATACCGCTTACCACACTATAGCCATTACCGCAAACCTGAGGATAATAAACAGCGATTATCCCTACAATAAGCCCTCCAATACCAGTGCGAATATAAACAGGAAGATTTGTTCTGGAAAATAACATTTCGCTTCCACGCAAAATTCGCAAAAAAAATGGTGCTGCCAGTCCAATAAGAAGCCCTAATGCCAGGTATGGAAATAATTCAAAACCTGAATTTAAGTAAAACGGAGGTATGGCATATAGCGGCGCCTCATCAAGAAGAAAGCGCACCATCTGCGTTGCAAGAACTGATGCAAAAAGCAGAGGTCCCAAAGTTTCAATAGCAATTGTTCCAATCACAATTTCAGCAACAAATAACGCACCGGCTATAGGCGCATTATAGGCAGATGCAATTCCTGCAGATGCCCCACATGCAATAATTATTCTTTTTTTTGAAACTGACCAGTTTTGTCTACGCCCTGCAATAGAAGCTAAAAGTGAAGAAAGCTGCACCATAGGCCCTTCCCGCCCTATGGATGCACCTGAAGCAAAAGAAAACATTGAAGAAAAAATTTTAGTTAAGCTCATTTTAATGGAAAGAGTACCCTCTCCAAGCACAACAGCTTCCATATAGTCAGTAGTATTTTTTTGATCTGCTGCAAACCTGGTGCCTGCATAAAGAACCAGTCCTGCTGCAATACCTCCAAAAGCAGGTGTTGCTATCTTTTGCCATACAGGAAGATATTGAAAAACATCTACCATGTCCCCACTATAGCCTGTAAAAACTTCTGCAAGAAGATCAAGAATTTTGCGGAATAAAATTGATGAGAGGCCTCCTAAAATACCAACAATGCCGGCCCATAAAAGAATATTATACCTTTCAGCTGCACGATAAAACCAGGCAAGCCTGATTCGAAGTAACAAAAAAAGAAACGGAAACAAAACCCTGATCCTGGAGTTAAACCATTTTTTAAATCTGATAAAACCGTTAGTCATATTTTATAAACCAGGATAGTATTTTTCATAATAGCCTTAACTTGACAATATTTTTAAAGGAAGCAACTATTTTTAATTTAATGTTTCATATATTTTTTTTGAAAGCTCTGTTATTGTAAAAGGTTTTTGTATAAATCCACGACATCCTCTGTTTAATATTTCCTGCGCTTCTTCATTAATAGTATAACCACTTGCAAGAAGAACCAGTACATCAGGATTGATTTCTTTTAATCTGTCATAGGTTTCACCGCCACTCATAGCAGGCATAGTCATATCCAGAAGAACCATTGAAATATTACCAGCCATGTGCATATAGGTTTCAACTGCCTTTATCCCACTGTCGCATTTAATTGTTTTATATCCAAGACGACCTAATAATTTTTCACAAAGGTCAAGAATACTTTTTTCATCATCAACAAGAAGTATGGTGCCCTCACCCATGATCAAATCGTCAAAACCTGACTCCTGCTGAAATATTACCTGAACTTCATTTTTTGAAGCAGGAAGAAAAATATCAAAGGTGGTTCCCTTCCCCTTTTCACTATAAACTTTTATTATACCACCGTGGTTAGTAACAATACCGTAAACAGAAGCAAGCCCTAAACCTGTACCTTCTTCATTATCCTTTGTTGAAAAAAACGGAGTAAAAATATGATCCAGATTTTTTTTATCTATCCCTGTTCCTGTGTCTGTTACAGAAATTTTCACATACATGCCCGGAGGTAAATTATAAACAGCTATATCACTTTCTTTTAATACAACATTTTCAGTATTAACATAAATATTTCCACCCCCTGGCATTGCCTGCCACGCGTTGATAAAAAGGTTTAAAAAAACCTGACGCAACTGTCCCTGATCTGCATCAACCATATGAATTGACTCTGTATATTTTCCATGGATAACAACATCTTTTCGGGTTTGGCTGAAAATTTTTATTTCATTTTGTATTATCTCATTCAAGTTTGTAGGTCTTACTTCATATTTACCTCCTCTGGCAAATCCCAGAAGATTCCGTGTTAATTCAGTGGCATATTTTACAGACCTTTCAATGTTTTTAAGGTATTCAAAATCAGGATGGGAAAAATCTTTTCTGGAAAGAATCAAAGAGGTGTAACCCATTATCTCCATCAATATATTGTTAAAATTATGAGCAATTCCCCCTGCCAAAGTTCCAATAACTTCCATTTTCTGAATGCGAAAAAGATCATTTTCAATGCGTATTTTTTCAATCTCTGCCTCTTTTCGCTCTGTAATATCACGGAGTATTCCTTCATAACCGGAGAGGTTTCCATTTTCATCATAAATTAAATGTGAAGTAGTTGAGCATACCAGAAATTTGTCATCTTTTGTTTTAAGACGCAGTTCAAAATCAATTACGGTTCCTTTTTCCATAAGAGCTTTTACCAGATTATCCCGATCAGTAGAATCATAGTAAACATCCAATACGGATTTTCCTATGAGTTCTTCTCTTTTAAATCCGGAATAATTTTCTATGGAAGGGCTCATTTCTGTGATTAATCCAGCCCTGTCTGTTTGATAAAACACATCCTTGATATTTTCAAAAATAGTCCTGTATTTCTCCTCACTTATTTTCAATTGCTCTATGGCTTTTTTTCGTTGAGTTATGTCAAAAAGAGAAATAATGCTTCTTTTTGTTCCGGGAATTATGGAGATAAAAAGAAGGTAATCTCTTAAATTACCTTTTTTATTTTTAAACCTGTATTCATAGCTTGGTAAAGCTTTTTCAGGGTCTTTTCTTCTTAATTGATGCTGTTTGATCATAAATTCCAAATCCGCCTCTGGAACCAGATCTACCCATTTCATCTTTCCCTCTATTTCTTTTCTGGAGTATCCTAAACCTAAAGCGAATTTTTCATTAACAAGTGTAATTGTAGTGTCTTCTTCCACTTCTACAATAGCTGAACCTGTGTTTTCAAACAGAGTGCGATAATAAAGCTCATTTTTTTCAAGCTGTGCATTTGAATGTAAAAGCTCCTCGTTTATGGCTTCAAATTCTTCATTAATTGCTGCAAGCTCTTCATTCAGAGCAATTAGTTCCTGGTTTTTATCAACAGCATCCCTTCTGCTTCTTTTTAGTTCACTAATATTGGTTATTGAAGCAATGCTTTTATCTATACCCGGAATCAACCCTATTGTTATTATAGCATCAAATACCTTACCTGATTTGGTTTTATACTTAAATTCATATCCTGATAAAGCCTGTTTTGGATTTTTACGTCTTAAATCATGCTGGATTGTCATATAGTTGAGTGATTCAGGAGCAACAAGTTCTGTCCATTTCATCCTGTATTCAACTTCTGATTTCAAATAACCGAATTCCTGAACAAATTTTTCATTAACCATGCATACAGTCATATCCTTCTCAACTATAAGCATGGAAATTTCACTATTTTCAAAAATATATTTATAAATATTATTGGAGGAACCTGTTTCATTACTGGTCATAATAATTTATTACCTGAATTTAATAATTTTATTAAAACATGATATTTATTAAAAATTAACCCTTGTAATAAAAAAAGAAATTTTTAAAAAAAATCATAATAATTTATTCTTTTTCCATGATTACTATTAAAGCTTTTAAAATTACTATATAAAGGCTCCAGAAGTTTTTCATAAAACAGCTAAAGAAAAAGGACTGCCCTTTTAGAACAGTCCTTTAATTATTTCTTTAAATTAAAAATTTATATTATAGTTTAGCGGAAAAAGCAGGAATCACTTCAAAAAGATCTCCTACTATACCGTATGTTGCAATATTAAAAATAGGTGCTTCCGGATCCTTGTTTACTGCTACTATACACTTGGAACCCTTCATTCCTGCAACGTGCTGTACAGCACCTGAAACACCAAGAGCAAGATAAAGATCAGGTGCTACAGTTTTACCTGATTGACCAACCTGTCTTGAAGCTTCAATCCAGCCAGAGTCTATTACAGGTCTTGAACCTGCATATTCTCCACCAAGCTTCTGTGCAAGAGAAATAACAACCTCTTTAAATTTATCACCATCTTTCAATCCACGTCCACCACCAACAATAACGCGGGCATTAGTAATATCAACACCACCTGCTGATGTTTCAATAACTTCTTTAACTTTTGTTCTTATATCACCAAATGATACAGAAACAGCTGTTACAGCACCACCAGCACCGGATTCAGCTGGATCATAAGCGCCTTTTTCAAAAGAAACAACAAATTTGTCTGTTTTAATAGATTTGGTTTCCTGAAGTTTTCCATTATAAATATTTCTTGTAAGAACAAGTTTACCACCATCAACTTCTGCTTTATTACAGTTAGATACTATACCAGCATCTATAGCCATGGCAACTTTACCAGCCAGGTCAACACCATCATATGTATGAGCAAGTAAAACGCCTTTCACATCCTGAGACTCTACAACAGCTTTTATGGCCTGTGAATATCCATCAGCTGTATATAATTCTACAGCACCATCAGCAACTGAAAAAACTTCAGGAATATAATTTGCAACTTCTTTTGCAAGAGCATCGTCTTTAGCAAACACAGCAGCAGCTGGCTCAAGACCAAGTCCTGGTGCTACTTCTTTAGCGATTCTACAAAGTTCTAATGTACCTTCGCTCAACTTACCATCTCTATGTTCTGCAATAACAAGTAATTTCGCCATTATCAGATTTCCCCCTATATAACCTTTGCTACATTTTTAAGCTTATCAACAAGCTTATCTGCTACTTCTTCAGGTGCACCTTCAAGAATTTCAGCCATGGAATCTGCAACAGGAATAAACATTTTAATAAAATCTACTCTTGAATCAGCACTTACACCCAGATCTGCACCTGTTTTAACATCAAGCTGCTTCTTTTTAGCTTTCATAATACCTGGAAGAGTGGGATACCTTGGCTCATTGATACCTGACTGAATTGAAAGAACTGCAGGTCCGGTCAATTCCAGAACCTCATTCAAGCCACCTTCAAGTTCTCTGTTTAGAGTATAGGCCTTTCCATCAGCAGTTTCAATTTTTACAACGTTTGTACAATGAGGCATATTAAGCAGATCAGCTACCATTACACCTGTAACACCAGCCTGAAGGTCTTCAGACTGAACACCTGTCATAATAAGATCAACACCACCAATGCTCTCAACTGCCTTGGCAAGAGTGTTTGCAATAACAAAGCTATCACCTGCAAGAATAGCATCATCAGCAACATGTATTCCCCAGTCGGCTCCCATTGCGAAAGCCTGCCTAATGTCCTTTGCAGCCCTGTTAGGACCAACAGATACGATAACTACTTCGCCGCCATGCTTTTCTTTCAACTGGAGAGCAGCTTCAACAGCATAGTTATCAAAATCATTGATTTTAAAAGCTATTTGAGCTTCATCGACTTTTTTGTCATCAACGATCTTAAACTTAGATTCCATATCAGGAACCTGTTTCAGACAGACAACTATCTTCATTATTATTCTCCCTTAAATTAATTTTTATTTTTTTGCTATAAATAAAGAAAGACATTAACATTATTAACTACAAGTTAAATTAATGTCAATATAATTCTTTATTATTTATTAAAATAAACACAATTTCAATATATGTGCAATTAAAAATTATATACACATATAATAAAAAAATATTTTTTATGCTTTTTTACATTCAGGAATAAAAATTTTTTATTTCATCAATAAGCGATTCCTTTGTTACAAGGGAAATATCCTTTTCATTTCGTATTTTCATTTCAGCCATACCCTTTTCAAAATAGCTTTTGCCAATAGTGATGCGAAGAGGTATACCTATAAGGTCAGCATCTGCAAACTTAAACCCT
>JBBAGC010000030.1:0-11539 GCA_041655115.1 Spirochaetota bacterium
CAAATAATATCACACCCACTATTACATTAAATTAAGGAATTCTTCTACAGTAAGTCCGCTTTTCCTGATAAGCCCACGCAAAAGTCCCGGAGCAAGCTCTTTATGTGCCGGAATAGATAGTGTAGGTCGCCATTGGTGTGCAAAAATCATGTGGCTCCCTGTCTGGTGTTCCATGGAATAGCCTGCCTTTGCAAAAGCTTTTGCAGCCTTTTTCCCGGAAATATTAGAAAGTAAACCCATCAGACAATTACCTCACCAAGAAACACCTCCTTTGGCTCGGACATATTTACAAAACCTCTTTTTTCTTCAACAAAAAGCCAGCTTTTAATTGCATCTTTAACATTTTTCAAAGCTTCATCAATTGTTTTGCCCTGACTCATGCAGCCAAATAGTTCAGGCACATCTACAACATACCCTTTGTATTCTTCATCATAAGTTATAACAACTGTATATTTCATAAAATTCCCCTTAATGCTTCATTATAAGTTAAATATGCTATTTTCAATGTAATATATTTTTACTTTTACTTTTACTTCAAATTTTTTTAGCACATCTATAATATGCATATTAAAATTCGGCTGCTACTCTTTAACAATAAATTAATACTTTTTATCCATGAGGTCAAGTATTAAACAAAATAAGGGGTCAGAGCATATATCAGCTTATTCATTGCTCCTGAAAAACAATTTCTAAATTCAACAAACAGCTTTATGGAATCTTTCTTTAATTTATTTCATCTGTCAGTATAGTTGGTTTCAATCCAGTTTCTGTATTCGCCGCTTTTTACCCTGTCAATCCATTCCCTGTTTTCCAGATACCAGTTTAAAGTAATATCAAGGCCTTTATCAAAATCAAGGCTTTGCTTCCAGCCTAATTCATTTTTAATTTTATCACAGTTGATCGCATAACGCCTGTCATGGCCAGGCCTGTCTTTTACAAAGGTTATAAGTTTTTTATAATAATCTTTTTCTTTGTTCATTATTTTAGCCATCTTTTCACATAGAACATTGACAAGCTTGATATTCTCCCATTCGTTTTCCCCGCCAATATTGTATGTTTCACCTAAACGTCCCTTATTCACTATTGCCCATACAGCGCTGTTATGATCATCAACATAAAGCCAGTCGCGAATGTTTTTTCCATCACCATAAACAGGGAGATTTTTTTCATTTTTGATATTATCTATTATAACAGGGATCAGCTTTTCAGGAAACTGATAAGGGCCATAGTTATTTGAGCAATTCGATATTGTAATTGGCAAACCATAGGTATGGCTATAGGCATTCACCAGATGGTCAGATGATGCTTTTGAAGCTGAATAGGGGCTCCTTGGATCATAAGGTGTAGTTTCATAAAAAAAACCACTGTCACCAAGTGAACCATAAACTTCATCTGTGCTGATATGATGAAAGAGTACATCCTTCCTATCCTTCCAAAACTCCCTGGCTGCTTCTAAAAGGTTAAATGTTCCCATAATATTTGTGTTAACAAAATCCGCAGGCCCATGAATTGACCTGTCAACATGAGATTCTGCAGCAAAATGAATAACTGTGTCTATATTGTATTTTTTAAAAACCTCTTTTATTTTCACAGAATCACAAATATCGATTTTTTCAAAAAAATACCTTGAGTTATTATGCTCATCAAAAATATCTGTTAAGTTTTCCAAATTGCCTGCATAGGTTAGCTTATCAATATTTATTATTTTACACTGAAATTCAGTGTTTTTAAAAATGTAGCGAATAAAGTTTGCTCCAATAAATCCGGCTCCACCAGTAACCAGAATATTTGTTAGTGTTCTCATAGGTTCTTCCTTATTTATTAAATAATAGCTTTATCTGTATACAACTTTACCAATTTTTTCCCCAGTCCTCTTTATCCTGTAGTACAGAGGACTTGCTCCAACAAACAAAAATATAAATAATATTGCTTTTCCAATAATTTGAAATAAACCAGTTGTTAAAATTTAAAAATCTAATATCACTGGACAAAATCTATATCTCAATAAATTTAAAGTAACAACAATCCTTTAGGAAACTTTTTTGTTTTCTTGTAAAATTCAACCTGAGGAGGCATGGTCATGGTTAAACTTAAAACCGATTTACGCAAGCTAATTAAAGGTAAAAAATGGGTAGAGTTAAAAAACTCGTTGAACGAATATGATTCAATTGAACTTGCTGAATTAATTGAAGAAACAACTGGAAAAGACGAAGCAATTCTTTTCAGATTACTACATAGAGCTCAATCTAAGGATGTATTCCAGCTTTTGTCACATGCCAAGCAAAAACAAATTATAAAGGGCTTAGCCCAGAACAACCAAAAGCTGTCGGATTTACTTAATGACATGGATCCGGATGATAGAACTGCATTTTTCGAGGAGTTGCCAGGTGAAGTTACACAACAGCTCATGCAGTGGCTTACACCGGAAAAAAGGGGAATAACAATTGAGCTTCTGGGATATCCTGAAGATAGTATTGGAAGGCTAATGACCCCAGAGTATGTTGCTATTAGACCTCACTTTACTGTTGAACAAACTTTTAAGCATATAAGAAAATATGGTAGAGATTCAGAAACACTGAATGTTATATATATTGTTGATAATAACTGGAAATTATTAGATGACATTCGTATCAAAGAATTAATTTTGGCATCTCCCCAACAAAAGATTGGCGAGCTTATGGATAGCAAATTCGTTGCACTCAACGCAATGGATGATCAGGAAACAGCTATTAAAACATTCAGGGACTATGACAGAGTAGCCCTTCCAGTAACTAATGCTGATGGAATTCTCATAGGTATAGTATCCTTTGATGATATTATGGACGTAGTTGAAGAAGAATCAACAGAAGACTTTCACAAGTTTGGTTCAATTCAAACTGCAATCTCAAACCCTTTAACTGAAAAAGTACTTTCCTTATATAAAAATAGAGTAGTATGGCTGGTAGCTCTGGTTTTTATGAACGTATTTTCAGGTGCAGCAATAGCAAGTTTTGAAAATTTAATTCAATCAGTAGTACCATTGATTTTCTTTTTACCCCTTCTTATAGATAGCGGAGGTAATGCAGGGTCTCAATCTGCAACACTTATGATCAGGTCTTTGGCAATGGGAGATGTAAAGGTCTCTGATTGGTACAGATTAATTACAAAAGAACTGGTTGTTTCCCTGCTCCTGGGCATTACCATGGCATTAGCTGTTTCTGCTATAGCAAGCCTTAGAGCGCCTGAAATAGCCCTGGTTGTATCCATAACAATGCTGTTAACTGTTGTAAATGGAAGCTTAATAGGACTTCTTTTACCATTTGTTTTTACAAAACTAAAATTAGATCCTGCAACAGCCAGTGCACCCTTAATTACTTCAATAGCTGATATTAGTGGAGTGGTTATATATTTCTCAGTTGCAACCAGGATTTTGGGATTTTGATGATAAAGGGGTCAGAGCATATTTAAAAAATCTGTAAAAAAATATAATTTTACAAAAAAAATCAAAAAAAATTCCTCCAAAAACGTATATATAGTAATACACCAAAATATTTTATCAGGAGTAATAAAATGACACCTTTCATTTGTATGTTAATTCTATTTTTAATGTTTGGGGCAGCATTAAATACAAATAATAATCTGCTATTTTGATTTAATGTTCATTATTTCCTATTTTTATTAAGCTCAATATAAGAACTATAAAGAGGGTCAGAGCAATCACATAACACTGGAGATCCTATAATGGCAAGACCATTAAGAATTTGCGAACCTGAATTAACTTATCATTGCTATTCCCGCTGCATTGAGTTAAGAGATATGCTTTCTCCTAATTTTGTAAAGGAAATGGCGATAGAATCGATCAATATGGCTTTGAAAAAATACTCTTTTGAGCTGATACATTTAGAATTTGTGGAAAATCATTTCCATATTATTATCAAAACATTGAATAAAGATCATACTATATCAAAAATAATGCAGTTCATTAAGGCAAGGATAACAGAAAAATACAACAGAATGCATGGCAGAACTGGAACTCTTTGGAATGAACGTTTTAAGTGCAAAATAATTGAACATTCCGAAGATCCACAAAACTATCTTCTTTGGTTATTATGGTATATTGCCTATAATCCAGTAAGGAAAAAGGTAATCCGCGATCCCCGGGAATCCTCTTATGGAACGATAAAAGTTTACCTTGAAAAAAAGCATAAACCAAGGCTAAAAATTACACCCCATCAATATTTTATAGATCTGGGGAACAACTTTAATGAAAGAGTAAACCGGTTTCTTGAATATGAAAAGTTATACAGAATACATCTGGCTTCCCTATAAAAAAACAGATCTATAAAATAATTGAACAAAAAAATGCTTTATTAAAAATATTGGACAGTGTATTGTTTTTTAAACTCTACTTGCCCCTTTAAGGCTTTTGAAACAAAAATCCTCTCTTCATCATCAATAAGAATTACAGATATTTCACTGTTTTCAGTTATAAATTTTGATGTTCTGTTTAGCCCCATAACAAAAAAAGCTGTAGCATATGCATCTGCTAAAACAGGGTCAGAGCATATTACAGAAACAGAAATCAACCCTGAATCAGCTGGATAACCGCTCTTTGGATCAATAATATGATGGTATCGCTTTCCATTATACTCCCTATATCGTTCATATGCCCCGCTTGTAGCTACAGAATCTGTTCCTGAAAGTGCAAATGTGCCAATAATTCCATTATCAGAAGGATTTTTTATGCCAACAATCCAGGATTTATCTGCATTTTTGCCAAGAACCTGGATATCTCCGCCTGCATTAACAAATCCGCTGCTTATACCGTGTTTTTGCAAAGTCTCTACTGCTTTTAAAATTGCATAACCTTTAGCAATTCCTCCTAAATCTGCTCTGACCCCTTTTCCCCTAAAACCAACTTCATTTTCTGCATCATGAAAAAGAATATTTTTATAATCTACATATTTTAATTTCTCTTTTATTTCAGAACTGGATGGAGGAACAAAACTTTCCAATCGAAAATCCCATAATTTACCTAGAGAAGCAAAAGTAATATCAAAAGCTCCTGCTGTTGCAGTACTTATTTCTACAGATTTTTTTATCAAATCAAACGCTTCTGGAGCCAGTTTTACCATGCTCTGACCCCCTTCCCTGTTAAGCCTGGCTAAATCTGTTTTATTATCATAAGGATTAAAAAGAGATTGAATTCTTTCAATTTCAGTAAAAGCAGCATTTATTGCCTCAACCGCTGTTTTTCTTTTTCCACATACAGTAATATCTACAATTGTACCTAAAAGAGGCCTGGACAAAGAAATTTTATTACTACTACAACCTGTCAATATCAGCAATGAAAATATCATTCCAATAAAAACATGAATAATTTTATGCCTATTCATCAATTTCATGGCTCTTTGTTTTTTTCTTGTTAAGATGCTCTGACCCCTTTCCCACTATTTCCCTAATAATACCAGGAATCTCTCTAAAGCTATTTACAATAAACTTCTCTCCTGCTATTTCATCAGCCCCTGCATGCCCAAAAGCACACCCTATAAATGGAATTTTATTTAATACAGCAGCTTCAAGATCTGTATAACGATCACCAATCATAATTATCTGCTCAAGATCGTCAAGTACTGATATATAATGCTCAACCACACCTGTTTTATTAATAATATCCCCTTCTGGATAGACAAATGGCTTGGAAAAAAACTTTTTAAGATCATAAGTTTCCAAAATAGCTTCAACATATGCTCTGACCCCATTTGAAGCAACAAGCATCTTATATTCTTTTCGATCAAGCTCTGCTATAGTTTCAAAAACGCCATCAAGCAGAGTGCCTTTTTTTTCTTTTATCATGCACACCAAGTTTTCTGTGCAAATAAAAGCAAGCTCATCTCTGGCAACCTTACTCAATTCTGGAAATAGGATTAAAAATATTTCTTCAAGAGGAAGACCTAAAGTTGCTGTAATCTCTTCTTTGGAAGGTTTCTTTAAAGTTAACTTATTATCATTTTTAATATAAGATTCAATTCCTTCACCAAAAGCCTCTTCCAGAATATTTCCTGCATCATAAATTGTTCCATCAATATCAAATGCTAAATAAATATTTTTTTTTGCCACATTAGCCTGCTCTTTTATATTTGCCATAATAATTAATGGCAACCTACAGGTTTATCTTTATATTTGCAGTGTCAAATAAAAAATAATTCATGGCCTCTCAAATACGCAAAGTTAAGAATTTAAATTTTAACAACTGGTTTATTGCAAATAAGTAATGCTCTGACCCCTTTTTCATGCTCTGACCCCTTTACCTCAATTTTTTCTTGACTCCTGCACACCTCTATTATCTAAAATAAATCAAAGCCAGTTTCTTAACTTTTATTTAAAATTAAATGCTCTTATATCTTTAGGAATTATTACTAAAATCAAACACAGGAGAATCTCTTGAATAAACAGGTAAAAATAGGCAGCCTTGTGTTAAAAAATCCAGTTACAGTTGCATCAGGTACTGCTGGTTATGGAGAAGAGCTTTCAAATTTTATGGATATATCCAAAATAGGAGCCATATTCACAAAGGGCCTTTCCCTTGAGCCTAGAAAAGGAAATCCTGGAAACAGAATCCACGAAACAGCCTCTGGTGTTTTAAACTCAATAGGTCTGGAAAACGTAGGCCTGGAAGTTTTCCTTGAAAAAAAACTTCCCTTTCTGCTGAAAAAAGGTGCAACAGCGATTCCCAATGTTGCAGGGCACTCAATTGAAGAAAACATAGAACTATGCAAAGTGCTATCAGAAACAGATGGAATTGATGCAATAGAACTTAATGTTTCATGCCCAAATGTAAAACATGGCGGAATAGCCTTTGGCACAGACATTGCTGTTTTTACAGATCTGCTTGAACAGGCCAGAAAAGTAACAAGCTGTGCACTTATAGTAAAGCTATCCCCAAATGTAACAGATGTTACCCAGTTTGCAGTCAGAGCCCAGGAAATTGGTGTTGATGCGATTTCAGCCATAAACACCTTTCTTGGAATGAAAATAGATATTAATAAAAGGAAGCCCTATTTTAATAATAAAGTAGCAGGGCTAAGCGGTCCTGCAATCAAGCCTCTTGCTATACGAATTGTTTACCAGATTTTTTCCAAAATCAATATTCCCATAATAGGGCTTGGCGGAATTGCATCTATTGATGATATGCTTGAATTTATGATGGCAGGAGCAAGTGCAATTTCTGTAGGCACACTGAATATGATTGAACCTGGAATTTCACAAAAACTTGTTTCAGATTTTGAAAATTATATGAAAAAACATAAAATTGAATCTATTGATGAAATTATTGGAGCAGCCCATTAAAAAATACCCTTCAATTCCCTGCTGCACTATTAATAAAAAACCGGAGAAATAATGAAATACTGGAATAAAACCCTAACAGAAATGGACGAATACATACCAGGAGAACAGCCTGCTAATATAGATGAATACATAAAGCTTAACACAAATGAAAATCCCTTTCCCCCATCTGATTCTGTGTTAAAAGCCATAAACAGCAGCTTAAACGCAAACTTAAGAAGATACCCTGATTCAAAGGCTCAAGGCGTAAGGGAGCTGTTTGCTTCACAAAACGGTCTTTCTCCTGATAACATTTTTATAGGAAACGGCTCTGATGAAATATTTACACTTATTTTCAGAGGCTTTATAGGAAAAGATGGCATTGCTGCTTTCCCATACCCATCATACTCACTCTACGATACCCTGGCTCAGGGAAATGGCATAAAGTATGAAAAAATAAATCTGGATAAAGATCTTAACCTTGACCTTGACAGGTTTCTTGAAAAAAAATATGACCTTGTAATAATAGCAAACCCCAACAATCCCACTGGCACCTATACTGAAGTATCAGCAATAAAAGAATTTTTACAATCCTATAAAGGCCTCCTTGTTGTAGATGAGGCTTACATTGATTTTTGTGGAGGGTCAAGTATTGACCTTGTACATGAATATGACAATGTTATTATAACACGATCATTTTCCAAATCCTATTCACTTGCAGGGCTTAGGGTAGGAATAGCAATTGCAGATAAAAACATTATAAAAGGATTGTTTAAAATAAAAGATTCATACAACATTGATACTCTTGCCCTTGCTGGAGCTGAGGCAGCCCTGCTTGATACTAAAAGCTTTAATTACAATATCAGGATGCTCAACAGCAATAAAAACTACATTGAAGAAAAATTGACTGCCATGAATTTTCAGATTGTACCTTCAAAGGCCAACTTTATTTTTGTTAAACACAACAAAGTTGATTCAAAATTTATTTTTAACAAGCTTAAGGAAAACCGCATACTTGTAAGACACTTTAGCGGTTCTGTACAGTCCCAATACATTCGCATAACAATTGGGACAATGATGGAAATAAAAAAACTCTGCTCAACACTGGAATCTATATTGGCAGAAGAATAATTTTACCCTCATTATTGGTTATTGTGCTTCTCTGGTACATTTCATTTATGGTAATTTTTAACTCCCTTGCAAGGATCATATCCTCTTTCTTAATCCAGATATTGACCAGAGAATTAGACCTGCCATCTTGCCACTTAAACCCTATAACAAGCCCAGCAACCTCTTCTTCATTTAAAATTCTGCTAAGCCTGAAAACCTCATCCATTATAACAGCTACATTTTCCTTTATAAGAAAAGTTGAATATCTGCCATAATCAAGATTATTATCTTTAACTGTTTCAAAATCAAAACCCAGATAAAGCCTGTTTCTTATATTTGCTTTTTTATCAAAGTAAAATCCTGCACTGTTTTTAAAAATTTCCATTTCATGATTTTCTATTAATGATGCAACAATGGAAATAATTTCTTTCTCATATTTTTTCTGATAAAAATCTCCGTTTGTTGAGTATGAATTTATATCAACAAAATATTCAGAATATTTATTTACTTCTACCAGATTTATTACAGGCTCTATTATATTTTCATGCTCTAAAGAATTAACCTGATTGCTGCCTGAAGCGCATGCAGAAAAAATAATTACAACAAAGAAAAATATACCAAAAGAAAACTTGTGCATAATTTTATTTAGACTCTGCATTGCCTTTTATTTTTTCATAAACTCAAAAAATTTTTCAATCTCTGGAGGATACTTGCCAGTTTCATCCTGATATTTTTTAAACTTTCGTTCATATGCTGCAATATCCCTTGCATTTACATTTTTATATCTATTTGCATATTTACTGAATGCGGGCATACCCTCAAGCTGTTCCCGAACTTCTGCTTTAAATGGAATGTGTTTAAAAAACATTTCCCTGACAACTGCATTAAGCTTCATTATTCCATCTTTTTCATATGCCACCCAGGAAATATAATCATCAGCAAACCTGTCCCTGTTTGTACGAAGACTTTTAAAACGAACAGCTATCTTTTCTTTAGCTTCCTGAGAAAGCTTTGTATTTTTTTTAAATGTATTTACATAGTCAAAGTACTCACCAGTAATCCCGCCTTCAATTGGATCAGCCCACATTGCACCCTTAATTGATCTGGTCAACTCCCATCTGAAACAGGCTAAGGTATGCATAATACTTTTTTCCAAATCACCCATAAAAAATGCAGGAACAACAATTCTCCCCCTGGAGCGTTTATTGTTTCCTGTCATCTCCTGCCATAACAAAGTTCTGGTTCCAAAAATAGGAAGGATAATAATATATGGTAAAATATTTTCCTGTATTATCTCTCGTGCTGAATCAAGCCTTAAAACAGTTTCCCTGTAAAAAACAGAAAAATCAATATCCACTATATTTTTAATAAGGGTATTCAGCCCGCTCTTTGACTGGTAAAGATTTTTCATGCTGCCCTTCATTATCTCTGATGATAAAATAGGAAAAGCAGTAGCAGTGCCACCGGAACATACAGCTGCTGTGCTTGCCAGCCTCTGCTCTATTTCATGAAGAGTTTTGTTTAAATTCGCTTCATTGTCATCCGGCTCGCTATTTTTTATTTTGTGTGAATCCTTATCTTTTCTCTGATACTTATCCTGTTCTTTCAAAAATGCTTCATAGGAAAGCCCCATTTCTGTAATGCTTGGCTCCTCTGCTCCTGAATAAATTCTTGAAAGAAACTCATACTCTGTTAAAATGGGGAGCTCTCCGCTTCTCTCTCTTATCCTTGCCAAATCATTGAGCTCTACCACCTGGGAAGGTTCCAGCATTTCATCATCAAGAAAACCAAAGTTGAGCATAAGCCTCACTGCCTTTGGCACAGATGATTCAATTTTTGTCCTTACAAAAACCTGCTTGTAAAGATCCCAGTACATTTGAGTAATAAAGCGCCTCACCTTTCTTCCGTCAGATTCAGTATTAAAGGGATTTTTCATTGTTTTAAAATCATTAAGAAGCTGGAGCATTTTATTCTGAAACCCTTTTTCTATCATTGAAAATTCAAATATCTGATAAATCGACTTTTGCAGTCCTGTGCTAATAAGAGGTGCAACAGCAGTAACGCCTTCGCTCCTTTCAACTTCCGGTGAAACAGCTTCCTGGGCAGATGGCACCAGGGTATCTGCAATTTCTATGGAATTCATCATATCAGAAAATCCGGTTTTACTGCTCAGTGATTTCCCTGATATATCAGTATAAAATTCATTAATTTTTTCAAAAAGCTTTTTCAGGTTTGCAGAAAAATCAGGCTGCAATCTGCCTGAAGCCGCCCATTCCCTTAACCCGCCTTTCCCAACAAGGTAATGGCTCCAGCTTTCCGATCCTTCAAAAAAATCATCAATTTTAGAATTCATCTTTTCCAGAACATCGTGTACATTTTCAAGCACTGCATTAAAACAGCCTGTAATAACTGAAAATATGGAAACAGAAATTGTAACATCGCCTTTAAAAAGATGACCCAGAATTTGCGGGTTTGCCTTTAAAATACCCTTAACCAGCTCAAGATATTCTTTGCCTATTACATCATAAACCAGCTTGTCACTGTAGTTTTTCCTGAACAGCTTTCCCTTA
Organism: Spirochaetota bacterium; assembly: GCA_041655115.1. GTDB lineage: Bacteria > Spirochaetota > UBA4802 > UBA4802 > UBA5550 > JBBAGC01. The sequence continues at coordinate 10,986 of JBBAGC010000030.1, forward strand.
TCTTCATTAATAAAATCAACACCAGCCTGAGGAGGCATTGTTCCCTGCGCTGATGAAAAAGCATCATAAAGCTCCTGGGATGTGGTATTTAATCTTTCTGAACCATTTCCGGAAGAAAGATGATGATACAGGAGCATGAGATTATCATCGATCTGGCATAATCTTACATAAACATTAACAACTTTTTTTAGCTGATTTTGAGACTGCAAAAAAAGATTAAAAAGCTGCCTAAGCATATTTATTGATCCAGGTATATCCCTTTCTGCAATACCATTAAAGCCCTCATTAGATAAGGGGTATTCAACGATCCTTGAAGGTGCGATTGCTCTTACGGATTTTGTAAAAGGAGAGGTAAGCAAATCAGAAAAGCCCATGAGCATGGCCTTTCCCTTTAAGGTACAAACCCTTACAGATTTATCAATTATTATTCCATCATCAAGACCAATATACTCACGCGGTGCTGAAAGAACTTCAAGCTCACCCTCGATCATAAAATATATACGCTCAGGAATACTACCCTGAACAAACAGGATATCGCCGCTTTTAAAAGATCT
>JBBAGC010000031.1:0-11456 GCA_041655115.1 Spirochaetota bacterium
AAAAGATTTACAAAAAGAAATCGAAGAAGAAGAAGGAATAAAATTTGGAATAGTTGAAAAACATTCATTTGCTTCATTAATAATAGAAAAAGAAGATGGACAAAAAGAATATTTTGGACAGCAAAACAGTGAAAAACTCTGGAAAGAATTATTCGAAAAAGAATACATCGATAATAAAGGAAAAATCCAGGATAAACTAAAAATTGATTTGAAAAATAATCAAGTTGAAATACCAGCAGAATTTGAAAAAGAAAAGAAAAAAATAAATGAAACACTCAAAAAACTTGCAGGAGATAAACTGAACATTAAAAATGCTGATGATAAAAAAGAAATTAAAATAAAAAAAGAAGTATTATTAAGCCCTGAATTCAAAGAATTATGGAATAAAATTAAATATAAAACAGTATATAAAGTAGAATTTGATTCAGAAGGATTAAAAAAAGCAATAATCGAAGAAATCAAAAATAAATTAATTGTTCCAAAACCTAAATTTAAAATAATTGATGCACAAATTGATATAAATAAAGGCGGAGTTCAAGGACTTGAAGTAAAAGATGGAATTGGAAAGGAATATATAACCGATAGTGTAAATTATATCCCAGATGTAATAACATACATACAAAATGAAACAAATCTTACCAGACAGACAATAGCAGAAATAATAGTTGAATCTCAAAAAATAGATCAGTTAAAAAGAAACCCGCAAAAATACCTTGATGAAGTAATCAGATTAATCAAAGCAAAAATGAAACATTTTATAGTAGATGGAATAAAATATGAAAAAATCGGCGATGATACATATTATGCACAGGAATTATTCGAAGAGCAGGAATTGTTCGCCTACATCAAAAAAGACATGGTAGAAAGCCTTAAATCCCCATATACATACATTGTATCAGACTCTAATATAGAAAATGAATTCGCCAAACAATTAGAATTAAACAAAAGTGTAAAAGTTTATACAAAACTACCAGACTGGTTCAAAATAGATACACCGCTTGGAAAATATAATCCAGACTGGGCAATACTTGTTGATAAAAATGGAGAAGATAAGCTTTATTTTGTCGTTGAAACAAAAGGAACAGACCTCTATGAAGGTATAAGTGAAATAGAAGGGTCAAAAATCAAATGTGCTCAAAAACACTTTGAAGCAATAAACGCAGATGTGAAAATGGCTGGACCAATAGATACCTTTCAAAAATTTGAAGGGTATATAGATTGAAAAAATGTTTTTAATTTTAAGGAGGGAGATAAATAATGAGTACATTTGATAGTACAAAAAAGTCTTTAGGAGATTTATTAAAAGAAATTACTTTAGGGAAAATACAATTACCCGATTTTCAAAGAGGATGGGTTTGGGATGATGATCATATAAAAGATCTACTTGTAAGTATAGCTCGTTCTTTTCCAGTTGGTGCTATTATGTTATTAGAAAGTGGTGGAGATATTAAATTCCAAACTAGACCATTGGAAGGAGTTAATTTATCTGATGATACAATAAATCCAGAGAAGTTAATATTAGATGGGCAACAGCGTTTAACAACTTTGACACAGGCATTAGCAATTAAAAATCCTGTAAATACAAGTACGAGTAAAGGTAACAAAATTAAAAGATATTATTATTTTAATATAGAAAAAGCTTTAGAATCTCCAAGAGAATTAGAAAATGCAATAATAGCAGTTGATGAAAATAAACAAATTCGTACTAATTTTGGACGTGATATTGAATTAGATTTATCAACTGTTGAGAATGAATGTAAAGAATTATATTTCCCATGTAATCAAATTATGAATTCTGATGAATGGGAACAGGTTTGTTCTAAAATATCATCAGAAAATTTTTTAAACAAATATATGAAATTTCGTGAAGTGATTATAAATGCATTTAGACATTATCAAATACCTGTAATACAATTGCATAAAGAAACCCCAAAAGAAGCAGTTTGCTTGGTATTCGAAAAAGTTAATACAGGCGGTGTTAAACTTGATGTTTTTGAATTGATTACAGCTAGTTATGCCGCTGAGGGTTATAATCTAAGAGATGATTGGTATGGAGCTAAAGATGGTAGTATAGAGTCAAGAAAAAAAAGAATTGCCGAAAATCCATTATTGATAAATGTAGAAGCAACTGATTTTTTACAAGCTATTACAATTTTATATACATATGAAAGAAAAAATAATGATATAAAATCGGGAAAAGTTGGTAAACAAGTAAGGCCTGTAAGTGCTAAAAGAATAGATATATTAGAATTACCTCTTCAAGCATGGAAAGATTTATCATGGAAAGTTGAAAAAGGGTTTAATTTAGTATCAAAATTTTTAAAGAAAGAGGCTTTTTTCTCATCAAAAGATATTCCATATAGTACTCAGATTATTCCATTAGCTGCTATATTATCCTATTTAGATGAAAGGTGGTTAGAGCCAATTATTTATAAAAAATTATCAAGATGGTTTTGGTGTGGGGTTTTAGGGGAATTGTATGGCGGTGCTGTAGAAACTAGAATGGCGAATGATTATGAGCAATTAATTAATTGGATAGAAAATGAGGATCAAATCCCTAGAACTATACAAGATGCTAATTTTCAAATTGATAGATTTTTTACTTTAAAATCACGACTTAGTGCTGCATATAAAGGAATTAATGTTTTAATGATACGCGAAGGTGCAAAGGACTGGTTTTGGAAAGCAAGTATTCAAGAACTTGATAAAAATGAAGTGTTGTTGGATATACATCATATTTTCCCTAAATCATGGTGTGAAAAAAATAATATCCCAAAGCAAAAATTTGATTGTATTTTAAATAAAACCCCATTATCTTATAAAGCTAATAGAAAGATAGGTGGTGTTGCTCCTTCATTATATTTAAAAAAGATTGAGGCAGAAAAAAATGTTGAATTAACAAGTGCGGAAATGGATAAAATAATTGAAACTCATTTTTTAAATCCAGAATATTTGAGAAAAGATGATTTTGAAAATTTTTTTGAAGATAGAAAAAATTTATTATCAAAAATCATAGAAAAAGCTATGGATAAAAATGTATCAATTTAAAATTGAAAAAAGCAGATTTATTAATGAATGATGAAATAGAATGTATTATGAGTTTAGTGAAGCAAGCAGTCAGGAAGTTAAAGAAAATATAATTGAGAGGGTGTTTTATGGTAAAATAAGATATTAAAGAATAAACGTATATTTATTTTGGATATTGGGAATGAAAATATAGTTTTAATTATTGAAGAAGATAGCATTATGCTTAGAAATTTAATATAATATCAATAATTATTGGATAATTTTGTTGATTTATATTAATATGAAAATAGGATAAAATTCGGAGAATTAATGAATAATAATTATAAAGTATATATTAAACATATATTGGTGTATATATTGGTGTTTGTTTTATTAGTTTTTTTATCTAGTAAGTTGCATTTTGATATAATTGAGAAATATTATATTGATTTACTTGATAATGCTATAAATTTTACTTTTTATAGTATTATTTTATTATTTAGTTTTTGTACATTATGGTACTATTTGAGTAAACTTTCGATTCATTATTTTTTTAAAATTAGGGCTCTTAATAAAGTAATAAAAGAATGTTATAACAAAGAAGATGATAAGGATAAATTCTTACACCTTGAAAGAGAAATTCCATATATAGAGAATGCATTTTTTAAAAATATCTGGTGGGAATATCAGTCAACTATTGTTAGGACATCCGATAATATATATAAAACGTCTAAGGCTGAAGTTAATTTTAACATTGATACATTATTGGTAAAAAAAACTCTGTTTATAAATAGATGTTTTATTATTCCTAATTTATTAACTGGATTGGGAATATTGGGGACCTTTGTGGGTTTGGTTTATGGTTTAGAAGGGTTAGATTTTTCTAGTGTCGATAATCTGTCTCAAAATCAGGAAAGCATACAAAAACTTTTAACAGGTGTAAATGTATCGTTTTTCTCTAGTGTTTGGGGGATTTCATTATCATTGACAATGACATTATTATTGAATTTTGGGCAAAGCTTTTTTATAAAAGCTATAAATGGATTAAACGAATCATTAGATTTAATTTTTAAATCTATCTCATCAAATTCAAATGAATTTTTAAAAGAAATGGAAAAACAAACAGATGTTCTAAAGGGTATGTCAACTGATTTATCTACACAGATAACTGAGGCCATAGAAGAAAAGATTCAAAAGCCATTAACCGGCGAAATAGGGGCTTTAACTGATTTAATGACGGAATTCTTATCAGAAAATAAAGAAATTATGAAAAATTCAATGGAAAGTGTGGTTAGTGGATTGAAAAACTCTGTAGATGAAGTTTCTGGTAAGTTTGCCGAAAATATAGCACAAAAGCTAAGTGAATTAAATAATAGTTTGGGAATAGTTTTTAAAGATATTGAAAAGATGTATGATAAGCAGTTAAAAATTTCTGAGAATCAAGCAGAAGTGTTTGAAGTGTTGGACAGGAATATTAAAAATTTGAATCTGGCATATGCTACTTCTTTAACGGTTCATGATAGGTTATCAGCAACTCTGGATTTATCAGATTCCTTAGTTGAGAATATAAATGAAGTTAGTAATGATTTCAAAAGCGTGTTTGCTAATATAGGGCCTATTTTTGAAAAAATAGAGGGCATTTTTAATGAATCTAAAGAATTGAGTGAGGCAGGATATCAAAAAATTGAAAGTATAAAAGAAGCTTTAGAAAACAGCTTGATAGTTTTAGAAAAAGAAAAAGAAATTATTATTAATCATGTTAATAATTTTAATTTGATAAAAGCTCAGAATGAGGATTTTTTTAATAAATTCAGTGATAAGGTACAGAATAATACAGATAAACTAATGGAAAGTTATGATAAAAATATTTCGAAAGCAATTTCTTATTTATATAATGTTATTGAAAAGTTTAATGAACATTTTGAAGAATTTAAAGATATTTTTGATAGTGTTGAAGAAAAAATAAATGATATTACTAAATATAAAATAAATGAAGAGAAATCTGATGAACAATAGTGAGATTAAATCGGATTATTGGTTATCTATAAGTGACATGATGGCTGGTGTTTTAATAATATTTATTTTAATGTTTATTTTGAAAATAAATGCTGACTATGGTTTGCATAAAAAATATAAGGATCTTGTAAGCACCAAAGAAGTAATTGTTGAAGAACTGAAAGAAAAATTTAAGGATTATAATAATATTTATATATTAGATGATGGAACTGTAAGATTTCTTTTGGGAAGTGGAGGGAAAATTAATAGTTGGTTTGAATTTGGAGAATATACTTTAACAGATTCTGCTAAACAAGATTTAGAAAAGTTTATACCAAAATATTTGTCTGTTTTATATAAACCTGAATATAAGAAGTGGATTAAAGATATTGTTGTAGAAGGTCATACAGATAATCAGTCACAGTTTCAAGATGAGAATAGTAATTACTTATTTAATCTTAATCTTTCTCAAAGAAGAGCTTATTCAGTTGTTGAGTTTGTTTTAAATATTGATCAAGAGATTTTGTCTGATAAAGGTATTAATTATGATTATAGAGATAAAATCACTGCAAATGGTAAGTCTTATTCAAATTTGATAATTGAAAATGGAGAAATTAATTTAGAAATATCAAGAAGAGTTGAGTTTAAATTTAACCTTGATTGGGAAAGAGTATATATGGAATTTGTAAATGATGAAAATACCAATAATTGATACTATAAAACCAAAATATATTTTAAGCATAATTTCTAAATTTGAGGATAAAAAATTGAACCCACAAAAAATTCAATGTCACCATGATGTAGTTATAACTCTTGAAAATATAAAAAATAGTTATAGAAATCAAAAAATAGCATTAATAAAATTAGATACTTTTGATAGAGATTTTTTAATTCAGTTATTAAATTTTTTTTATAAAAATTTGAAACTTAAGAAAAGAAAAACCTTATATGAATTATTGTTAAGCAAAGTATATGATTTATATGATATTAAAGAGTATATGGATGTAATTAAAGAATTACGTGAAAACTATGGTGAAAGTTTTTTTTTATCTTTGAAATATGATTATAAAATTTTTTTTGATGATGATTTTAAAACCCAAATTTTTAATATTCTTAATGATTATACTGAATTTAATGAGTTTAAGGAAAATATGAAAAAAAAACTTAATATTAGTAGTGTCTCAAAATTAGGTGGAGAATGTATTGCTACTTTTACTAAAAAACAAATAATCAAAGGAAATATTTTTGAAAATAATTCTTCTTTAATAACTCCTTTTATAAAACTTGATGATCCAGATGGTGTTTTTTGCAAGAAAGTTTTAGTTTTATTAAATCCGCACAAAATTAATGATGAAAAACATAGTAAATGGTTTGAAATAATAAAGAAAAAACATGGAATGCCAGATGAAAATGATTATATATGGAAAAAAATAAGTTATAAAGATAAATTTTTAGAATATTTTAAAAGAAAAGAAATTAATAAATTATTTTCAAATTACAATAAAGAAAGAGCACGTTTCTGGGCAAATTATGTAGATAGTATTATTGATATCAAATTTATTGAAAAAGCTAATAAGGCAGTATTAATGATTACGGACAAAGATGATTTATTTATAGAGTTTTTACAAACAGGAAATGCTTTTTTTTGGAAGAAAATTATAAGCAAAGAGGCATTAGATAAATTGTTAATAAAAATTGATAATACTTACAGTAATAACGTTAAGACACAATTACTCAAAAATAAAAACGATAAAGATATTATTTTTGTAAAAAAATATGCTCATGGAAGAGGATGGGAAGATAAATTTGAGAAAGAGTTAAAATATGAAGGTGGTTATAAACCAAGGTATTAACTATTATGGGAATTATAGAATTTTTTTTTGGTAATAATGAGTTAGATGTTAAATATGTAAATAATATTCTTTATTACGAAGAAGAAGAATTACATATTATTGAATTTGAAAAAAATATCTCAAATATAAAAAAATTATTAAATAAATTTAGAAATTATGAAGACGTTATTATTCATAATCACAAGGTGGAATTGCCTCAACATATAGTATATGAAATTGATATGGAATTATTTGAGGAGTTGGGTATTTTTGAATTTGCTTTAGGTTTAAAGTTTGAGCAAGAAGGTGTTTTTAATAGAACGCCGATTAAAATTAATCTGAAATTGCAAAAAACTCCTGAAATTCAGTTGGTTTATAAAAAAAGAGGTTGTTTTATTGAAACTGATGGAAGATTTTTCATAATAAATAAACAACAAAAAGAACTTATTGATGCAGTCAACCATTACAATATGTCAGATGAAACTGATGATATATGTAAACAAGCAGAGATAATATCAGTTTTATTAGAAAAATACAGAGATAAATTTATATTGAAACCTCAAGGTATGAGTGCAATAGAAAAGACAATTATTCCAAATGAAATTTCGGTTGAATTTGAATTTATTGATCAGGACAATTTATTGATTAAACCTTTTTTTCCTGATTTAGAAGAAAATGATAATCAAAATTTAGTTTCAAAATTAAAGCAAAAACACAGTAATTTAGTTTTGTTGGAAAAAGGTGTTTATGCAGTTTTAGAAGATTCTATTTGTAGCACATTGGATAATATTAAGAAAAATAATAAGGTTCAAGGAAAAGAAAATATTAAAGAAGTAATTAGTAATCCTGAAAAATTTTTCCCTGGAATTACAATTAGCGATAGAATAATTGGTTGGGGGTATGTTAATTTGCCTTCTACTGGAACAGAGCCTTCTAATATTATTTGGTTTAAAGAAGATTTAACAGGTGGAGAAAAATCATTTGAAATCATTACCGTAGACGGTGATATTATTTCAACTAAAAAAGATGATATTGAGTCATTTATACCAATGATTGAAGAGGCAAAAAAAAATAATAAAGAAACAATATTGATTAGACAAGATAATGTTGAAAAAGAAGTTAAAATCGCTGAATTGGAGGCGATTTTAAACCTTTTTTCTGATAAAGAAAAGTCTGAAGATAATTCTTCAAACAATAAAGAACCAAAAAAATCGGAATTCATTATAACTAAAGATAATATTGAATCAGAAAATTATAAAAATTATGAAGGTATTAATAAGGAATTAATCAATTTTAACGAGGATATTTTTAAATCAGCTAATATTAATTTTTTTGATTTCCAAATGATTGGGATTAAATGGCTTTGCTCTTCATTTTATCAAATGAATGATAACTCTGGTTGTTTGCTTGCTGATGATATGGGTTTAGGTAAAACATTACAAATTTTATCTTTCTTATATTACTTGAAATATGATTCAAAAATAAAAAAGGTTTTAGTAATATCGCCTAAAACTTTAATTGATAATTGGAGTAGTGCCAATATTAATAAAAGTGCTGATAATGGAGAAATTGAAAAATTTTATAAAAATGAATTTACACCATTACCAATAAGAAATAGAGATGATATGAAATATATAAAGAATGAAAATACAGATATAGTTTTAGCTAGTTATGATTCGATAATGCACAATTGTAAAACTAGAGAAAGATTTTTAGAAACATTTGGAGAAGTCGATTGGGATGTTATAATATGTGATGAAGCTCAGCAAATAAAAAACCCAAGAACAAAGAGAACTGTCGCAGTACAATCTTTAAAAGCTAAATTTAAAATAGCATGTACTGCTACTCCAATAGAAAATAAAATTGATGATTTATGGACTTTATATGATTGGCTTTCGCCTGGTTTATTAGGGACCTTAACTGAGTTTAAGAAAAAATATCAGATTAAGAATAAAAAAAATGATTATAAAAAAATTCATGATTCTCTAGCAGAAAGACTTAATAATTATTTTATCAGAAGAACTAAAGAAGAAGAATTAAAAGGAAGAATCCCTAAAAAAACAATTGTTGTTAATAAAATTAGTATAACAATGTATCAAAAACAAAAGCTCGAAGAATTGATGAAAGTTTATCGACAAGCTGAAAATAGTATTTTTTTGGAATATATTGGTAAATTAATTGGTATTATGGGATATCCGGATTTTTCAAATTCAAGTTTATTAGAAGAAAATGTATCATCATTTGAAGCAAAATCTAAAAAGTTTGAATGGTTAAGGATGACATTAGAAACTATCAGTTCTAATAAAGAAAAAGTTTTGATTTTTACTCCGTCCAAAATACTTCAAAGGTTATTGAGAAAATTTATTTTAGAAAAATTTAATTATGATGCATTAATAATAAATGGAGATGTTAACCCCGAAAAACGATTGCCAGAAATAAAAAAATGTATGGAATACAGTGGTTTTGGATGTATAATATTATCACCAGTTGTTGCAGGCTATGGACTTACAATTACTGAAGCTAATCATGTTATTCATTTTTCTAGAGGGTGGAATCCTGCAAAAGAAAATCAGGCTACCGATAGGGTGTATAGAATTGGTCAAAAAAAACCTGTAAAAGTATATTATCCCATAGTTACTTTTGGAGATGAAAAGTGTTATGAATTTAGTAGTAATGACGAATATTATGAGAGTGATATAATTATTCAAGATGATCCCACTCCAGATGAAAATTTAGATATATTAATAAGAAAAAAAGGGCGATTACTTAAAAATTTCTTTTCTGTAACGGAATCAATTGATCAGACTGAATTATTTCAATCATTTTTTCATCCTGCTGATGAAAATCAGGACGATAGTAAATTAAATTTTTTTCAAATTTTAGAGGTTATTGAAGATAACTTTGAATTTGAAGCTTTGGCAGCATTAATTTTCGAAAAAATGGGGTTTAAAACTATATTAACACCAAAAACCTCTGATTATGGAGTAGATGTTATTGTAGAATCCTATTCGGAGGGAAACCCATTACTTTTACAGGTTACCAAAGCTTCTAATATTAATAAGAATATACCTATCAATAAGGCCCGGGAAATAATCCCTTCTAAAGGTATTTATGAAAAGAGTTTAGGAAAAAAATGTAATATAGGTATATTAACCAATGGGAAAGTTAATAAAGATGATAAAATTTTACTTGAACATAAAATCCAAATTTTTGATTTGCATTTTATATCTAAACAGAGAGACTTGCGCTTCTCAATTGATGAAATTAAACACAGAAATCATCTTAGAGAAAATATAATAGAATAATATACAGTTGAACCATATCAGATCAAAGTGATATTATTAAGTTATGAAATTATGTTAAATAATTATTATAATAAATATTACCAAATATTATTTAAAAACGGAAAGTTCATACTTATGAAAGTCCAAGAAAAGGGGTACGTACCAGTTCAATGATTTCAATACTTTGTATTAATTATTAGGTAAATCATTTTTTAATTTTTCAATGATATTTAAAATTAAATCGTTAATTTTTAAATCTTCTATCAAATAATTAATTTTATCTATACAATTTTCTTGAAAAAACTCCAAATATTCTTCTTTTTCATCAGCATATTTTTCAAAAGAAAAATCAGGTTTTATATAAGCATAAATTAAATACCAATAACATGGTTTTTGAGAAAAATCTTCTTTTTTAATATTTGAAATTATATCTTTAACTGAAATAGTTTTTTCATCAGAATGTTCAACTTCGATTTCTAGAATTTTATTAAAATTATCTTCACCATATTCATTTCCTTCACAATTGGTAACGAAAATTCCTATTAAAACGTCTTTAAAATCAGAATCTTGTGGTGAAATTATTAACCGAAAAAAAATATTTTTTTCTTCATTTTTCCATTCTTTTTTATAAATCGATAAAATTTTATGTTTTTTTAAAGGATTTTCTGTAAGTTCGTTTCCTATTAGATAACCTTGTGTTTCAAATCTTTCAAGGGATTTTATAAGTCTTTCGACCAATAGTTTAATTATATTTTCTTTAGCACTTTGAAAGTTTTCACAAATTTTTTCAGCCGCTTTGTAATTATCAACATCTTTAAAAATAAGTTCTTGCATTTCATTTTCCTCTTCTTTGGATAGACTTTGATTTGTTAAATCTTTTAAAGATAAATTATATTGATATAAAATTTCTCTTACCGGCGGTGTTAAAGAGCTTTCTTTAATACATAAATCAATCCAGTTAATAATATCATCAGCATACGAAAGGCACTTAAATTCATAGTGCTCATTTTTTTTAATAACGTCTTTATTTTTAAAATCTAATGTATTAGATTCATTTCCGTGTAAAGTAAGGTAAATTAATGAAATAAAACTGTATTTTCCTGCTTCATGATCAAAATATCGGTTTAATTGATTCTCTTGTTCTTGAGCATAAATTTTATTTTCAATTATAATACAGCATTTTTTCTGTTCTTTTAGCAAAAATTCAACGAATATATCAATTCTTCCATCAGATTGTTTTTCGCGAATAACAGATACAGTATTTAATTGAATTTCATTGTAATTACCTGAATAAAATGTATTTTCAATAAATAATCTGAAGAAAGTATCATTATTTGTT
>JBBAGC010000032.1:0-11443 GCA_041655115.1 Spirochaetota bacterium
TCCATAAATAACAGCAAGTCCAAGACCAGTACCTTTTCCCACATCCTTTGTTGTAAAAAAAGGGTCAAAAATTTTATTGAGATTTTCTTCACTAATACCAGTTCCATTATCACTGAATCTAATCTCTGCCATATTTTTCTCCTGAATATAATCAGTTGAAATTGTCAAATCTCCACCATCAGGCATTGAATCTGCAGCGTTTACAGCCAGATTGTTGATTACAGATTTCAACTGATTTACATCAACTGAAATCTTGGGAATATAGGGGAAAAGATTTTTTACAATATTAATATTCCTGAATGTAAAATGTTTTTCAGGAATGGAGATGGCGCTTAAAATAATCTGGTTCAAGTCAACAAACTGCTTTTCCAGCTTTGTTTCCCTGGCAAAGTCAAGTACCTCTCGAACTATTTTTCTGCACCTCATTGTTTCACTAATTATTATATCAAGATCATCTACAAACCTTGAATCCTGCAAATCCTCCTTAAGCATACTGCTAAATGTAAGTATTCCTGTAAGGGGATTGTTTATTTCATGAGCTATACCAGAGGCAAGCCTGCCAAGAGATGCAAGTTTTTCAGACTGCACTATCTGCTTCTGTGTATTTGTTTTTAAAATTGTATCCCGCTCCTCTATGGCATCTATCATATTATTAAAAGCCCTGGCAAGATAGCCCATTTCATCCTCGTGAAATATCTTGAGTTTCCTTTTATAATTACCTTCGCCAATCTCTTTTGATGCTTTTACTATTTCATTGATAGGTGAAACAATTCTTCTCACAAGATATACTGCAATAGCCCCTGCTAACAGGCCGGTCACAATTGTAACAAACAGGAAAAAGCTGATTGTGCTTGCCTTTATCCTGTCAAAACGCTCCTGGGGTATACCAACATAAAGCATGCCAACAATCTTTTCATCTGCATCATAAAGGGGGGCATAGCCTGCAAGGTGCCACTTGTTTACAACAAAGGCTCTATCCAGCCAGGTAAGACCTTCACCTATAACCTTGTCATAAACCTGTTTTGAAACTTGTGTACCTACAGTACGATCCCCTTTTTCATCATAAACATTTGTTGAAACCCTTATATCATGGAGAAAAAAAGTAGCAGCACCAAGCTCTTTGGGGCTGTCTTTGCCGGATCTGAAAAGAAGATACTTTATCCGATCAACAATATCAAATTCATTATTAAGTATTTTAGCTCCATAAATAACGCCTGTAAGTTTCCCTTTGGAAAAAACAGGAATAGCAGTATTAAGAACAAGAGCCCTTTCCTCATAATCTTTTTCTATTACCCTTCCCATTGAAGTTGGTACAATTTTTACCACAGCCTCTTTTGCTACACTCTCTCCTTCCCTTGTTAAAATCTCCGGGCTTAAAATACCTGCTCCAGTAGACAGCAAGCCTGTTTCAATGGTTTTTTTTACAGCAGCAATCTCCATAACATTGTCATGAATAAGATCCTTGTTGTTGACTCTTTTAATAACATTTCCCTTGTTATCTGTTATTATGATAATATCTGCGCCAATCCATCCTTTAAGTTCAGAAAACTTGCCCATAATAAAAGTACGATCCCGTTCCTGAATAGACTTTTGAACATAATCAAGGGTTGATATGTAATTTAATGTCATTTCAAGCTGATAAAGACGCTTGTTGTAAATATACTGGGCTGTGCGTAAATCACTTCTTACTGTTTCATATGCCTGGTTTACAATCTCCCTATTTATTATTCTGTATCCTGCAACAAGGGATGCAGCTCCTGTAAAAATAACAATAAAAAGAAAACCAAAATAAAGCTTGTTGCGTATGCTGGTTTTAAATCTGAAATCCATGGTATTTATTTTCACCGGGAATATGCACCGGGAATCTCCCCCTTTTTATAAAGGATTCTTTTTTCAAAATAAGTAAAAAATAAACACTCATTTTCTTGACTTATTTTAAAAAGTCTGTATTTTAAAAAATTCTGACTCCTGACTACTTACTCTATTATAAACTGAACTTAGTCAATAAATAAAAAAAAGGAATCATTATGGACTCAAAAATTTTAGCTCCAATAGAATTTATAAGCAGCAATGAAAACAAAAGCATTCAGGAAAAAGAAACCACGGAAAAGATTGATCACATCAATCTTAAAATAGCATCCCTGCAAAGCCTTGAAGAAATTGTGGATTTCCTTTTTTACAACATACAGGACATAGTTCCAACAGATAGAATTGCTGTTTCATTTTTTGAAGAAAACGGCAAACGCCTGAGTATTTACTATGTAAAGGCCAATTACGATAATTTGCATCTTGTAAAAGGCTATGGTGCTGATATAAAAGGAAGTTCTTTGGAAAAAGTTTTTTCTGCAATGACCCCCAGAATAATCAATGACCTTGAAGGATATTTAAAAGGTCGCAAAACCAGCGAATCAACAGAACTGTTAATTAAGGAAGGAATTCATTCAAGCATAACCTGCCCTGTTTCAGTTGAAGAAAGGCCTGTGGGGCTTTTGTTTTTAAGCTCAAAAAATCCACAAGGTTATAAAAAAGAACATTTGACCATTTTATTACAAATTGTTGAAAGGTTTGGACAGGCTGTTGAAAAAGCTCTTAGAATAGAAAATCTCTCGGAAGCTATTAACTCATACATGGAAATGCTCAGCTTTGTAAGCCATGAACTAAAAAGCCCTCTTGATTCAATAATTTCCCTGGGAAACACCCTCTCTGGTGGCTATTTTGGCAAGATGAATGAAAAACACAGAGATTATGTTCTTCGCATGGTAAGCAGGGCAAAGTATCTGAGGGAGATGACAGGAGAATACCTCACCCTTTCTCAATTTGAAAGCAACCAGATAGATCTTAAGCTGGCACAAATTGATTTTTGTAAAGATATTCTTGAGGAGTCAATTGAAGTAATTTTGCCTCTGCTTTTTGAAAAAAATATCAAGCTTAACAGAAACTTCCCGGATGGAGGAGCCCCTGTTTTATGCGACCCAACCCTTATTAAAGTAGTTGTAAACAATCTTTTAAGCAATGCTGTAAAATACAGCAATGAAAACGGGCTTATAGAAATTAATACAGCTTTGGCAGATGACAACCTGAACTTTTCTGTGAAAAACACAGGACCGGGTTTCCCACCAGAAGCAAAAGCCAGGCTGTTTAGAAAATTTTCCAGAATAGAAACAGGCGAGCTCATGAAAAGAAAGGGCACAGGAGTGGGCCTATATACAAGCTGGAAAATAATAAACCTTCACAACGGAGATATTGGAGCAGAATCAAAAGAAGGAGAATGGGCTATGTTTAAATTTTCCATACCAAGAATTCAGGATAAAGCTGCTGAAATATAAACATCCATCAATTTAAGAAAACCCATTTTGAAAAATCATTGACTTTGAAAGTTCGATGATATTAACTAAAATAATATATGCCTTTATCCGGATATACTAAAATACAGGGGATTAGATATGCCTGAAAATATTATAAATGCACTTGTGTTTATTCAAAACTGGGGTGATAAAACCCAGCTCCTGAAAGAATTAAACAACAACAAACACGTGGTTTCCATCTTCCATATAATGGGAAGATACAGCTATCTAATTGACGCCAACTTTGACAACAAGGCTGAGCTTGAAACCTGGATCAATAAATTTAAGGCTCTGGAACTTGCCTCTGGCATACCAGCTATCAGAGATATGCAGACACAAAAAATATTGAATGTGTATAAACAAAAAAATTCATTCACTATAGAAGATTATAAAAATTTAAGGGAAAGATTTCATTTTTTTATCATAATAGATACTCCTCATTACAATGACGATCTTCTTAAAATGATGAAAAACGAGGAAATTGTTAATTCCATAGTTCATATACAGGGAAACAACTCTCTTATTGCTGAGATAATTACTCCTACCCATGATCTCTACACAGCATTTTTACGAAAAATTCAGGTTATTCAGTCAATTCACAGATTAAATATACTTGAGGTTGTTCATGTAAACAAGTACAGAAATCAGATACTTGATGATGTAGGAAACCTTATATATCCTGCTGAAGATATAAGGGAACTCTATACCCTTTGATTAATTACATGGAATGTGCATGGATTAAAAAATTTTGAATGATTTCCGGAAAAAACAAAAAATAGAAAATCCGCAATATTTTAACAGCTTAAAAATGTTCACCTCCTCTGTTAAAAAAAACAGAGCCAGTGCTGTTGCCAATACCTATTGCTTTGAAATTAATAAGAATCACTATACTATTGACACGTCATGTGGAAAAAAAAGAAGAAATGAACTTAAAGGTTTTTTAAAAGATAAAAGAAAAAACACCATCCTGTGTACTCATTATCATAATGACCATATTGCAAACAACTGGCTTATAGCTAAAAAAAACACAGCTATAATTTATCATAAAAATGCAAAATCCAAAATTAACTGGCTAAGAACAAACAGCACTGGTCAGATTTTAAAAATGTACAGCACCATGGATAAAAAAAGTGTTTTAAGCAGACTTGGTTTTTTTAACAAAAAAACAGCTGCCTTTTTAGCACAAAGCCCTTTAATATCCCGTTTTATTATACCTCCTTTACTTTTTATAATTGCCTATATTGTTTCCTTTAAAAACACTGGCTTTATGTTTCCTAAAAAAAGAAACATAACATGGCTTGACCCTGAAAAAAAGGTAAAAATTGATCTTAACAGCATAACTATAGAAGGCTGGATTATTGACAAAGATTTCTATGCCTTTGAAACACCCGGACATACAGATTGTCATATTACTTTCTATAACAATGAGGAAAAAATACTTTTTTGCGGTGATGCACTAAACTTTCTTAATCCCAATGATATACAGTTTGGCAGTATTGAAAAAACATTTAGTACAATTGATTTAATCCTGAATATTGCAAAAGATGAAGACATAAAAACATTGGCTTTAGGGCATTATTATCCCATAACAGGAAAAGAAAACATAATAAAATACATAGAAAAAATAAAAGAAAAACATGAATATGTGTACGGGCTTGTCAAATCACAGGCTAAAATAGGCGGCTGCCATCTGCATCCTGAAAAAATTTATAAAGAAGTTATAAATCTGGATGACCCGCTCATAGCAAAACTCAGGCGTATAAATTTTCCTGTATCTACACTTGTTTTTCTCGATGTTTTTGTTTATAAATTATTAGCAGAAATAAAAAAAGAAATCACCGGATATTGATACAGATGGAGAACAATTTTATATGCAGGGAAACAATGAAAAGGAATTCAGTTCCTTAAAAACCGAGCTACTGTACCTTAACTCGTACCAGGGTACAATAGTAATAACTCTTACTTCACTTATTATTTACGCCTTTTCATATCATGGGCTTTCCAAACAGTCTTTTAATATTGCATGGCTCCATATATGGTTTGTTTCTATTCTTTTATGCTGCTTTATCCGCATATTTGTAGCAATGATTTTTAAAAAAAGCACTCATAAAATCGCAAAGGATCATTTTTGGAGAAAATTATTTTATTTGTTTACTGCTCTTTCCGGATCAGGACTTGGTGTCTCCCTTCTATTTGTTTCCAGGATTGAATCAACAAACTATATGGTATTCATCGCCCTTCTTATTGGAGCTTTATCTACCGGATCTATAAGCACTCTTTCAACAAGCATTACTGCATTTGCTATTTATAACTCTCTGGTACTTATACCCTATTCTATTTTTTTTATAACACAGGAAAATGAAATGCATAAAGCCTGTGGAATTATAATTGTTTTTTTCTTTTTAATAGTACTCTTTACTGCTTACAAAATAAAAAGAACCCTGGATAAGTCTTTTAGCCTTAAAATTGAAAATGATCAAATAATTAAAAAACTAAGTCAGTCAGAGGAAAAATTTTCAAAATCATTTTATTCCGGTGTAGCACCAATGGCTCTTATCAGAATAGACAATGGGAAATTTATAGATGTTAATAATGCAATGCTTAAACTGCTCCATTACTCAAGAGATGAAATCATAGGAAAAAATCCCTATGACCTTGACCTGTATAGCAGCCCAGATGATGTGATAAGTATAATCTACGATACATCAAAAAAAGGATTTATAAAAAACAGGGAAATAACCCTGAAAACAAAAAACAGTAGTATTATACACTGCCTTGTTACAATAGAAAATTTCAGGCTTAACAGCTCTACGATTGGACTGGTAATGCTTCAGGATTATACTCAAAGAATAGAATATGAAAGAAACCTTAAACTGGAAAAGGAAAAGGCCGAAAATGCTGCTGCTGCCAAATCAAAGTTTCTTGCAACAATGAGCCATGAAATAAGAACACCCATGAACTCAATAATAGGAATGACAAACCTGGCTTTAATCAGTGAAGATGCAAATGAAAGAACTGAATATCTGGATGTTGTAAAAGATTCTGCCAACTATCTACTCAATCTGATAGACGATATTCTTAACATGTCAAAGCTCGAGGCTGGCAAGGTTGAAATAATAAATATTGATATAGACCTGCAGGAAGAGCTTAATAAAATATTTAAAATAATGGAACTATTAGCTTTAAGCAAAAAACTTGAATACACGCTTTCAATCAGCAAGGATCTGCCCCGCTACATCAAAACTGCACCTGAAAGGCTTAGGCAGATACTGCTAAACCTTATTGGCAATGCTATAAAATTTACGCCTGCAGGAAAAATTGAAATTTCAGTTTCAGGAAATAACGGCTTAAAATACTTTAACAATGAAAAAAATATGGCCTATATAGAATTTTCAGTTAAAGATACGGGCATTGGAATTTCCCAGGACAAACTTGAAAAAATATTTGAAAGCTTTTCACAGGCAGACAACAAGATATTTAGAAAATTTGGAGGAACAGGTCTGGGACTTTCAATCTCCAAACAGCTTGTTAAAATGATGAATGGATACATAATGGTGGAAAGCGAACCTGGTAAAGGGAGTAATTTCAGCTTCATCCTTCCTTTGGAAGAGGGAATAGATCCGGCATACGAAAAAAGCTTTACAGTTTTATCCAAAGGGAAATCCCCTGTTGTACTTATTGCAGAAGACAATATTATGAACCAGAAGCTTGTTAAGGCATATATGAAAAAACTTAAAATTGATTACTCCATAGCAGAAAATGGACTCAAAGCAATTGAGCAGCTTAAAACCGGGAAATACAATATTGTTCTTATGGATTTGGAAATGCCTGTACTGGATGGTTCTGAGGCAATGAAAAAAATTCGTGCAGGAGAAGCAGGTGAAAACTATTCCCATATTCCAATTTATGCAATGAGTGCTTACAGCATAAATGAAATAAGGGACAAGTGCCTTAGAGAGGGTTTTACCGGATATTTAACAAAGCCTGTTGATATAAAAACAATTAAAAACATTTTAGAAAAAGAAACAACCGAAGCTGATAATCAGCAAACAGAATAAACTCTGGGAGCATAAGAGAATGGATATTCAAAAAAAATCCCTTGAAATGCATAAAAAATGGCAGGGGAAAATTGAAACTGTTTCAAAATTAAAGGTAAACACAAGGGAGGATCTTGCCATTGCCTATACCCCTGGTGTTGCTGAACCATGTAAAAAAATTCATGAAAACTATGATGATGTTTATAAATATACAATTAAGGGAAATACTGTTGCAATAGTAACAGACGGCACAGCTGTACTTGGGCTTGGGAACATAGGCCCGGAAGCTGCCCTCCCTGTAATGGAAGGCAAGGCTGTTTTATTCAAAGAATTTGCAGGCATAAATGCATTCCCCATCTGCCTTGATACAAAAGACACTGATGAAATTGTGCGCACAATAGAGCTTATAGCGCCAGGTTTTGGTGGGATAAACCTTGAGGATATTTCAGCACCCAGATGTTTTGAAATTGAAAAGCGCCTTAAGGAAAAACTCAATATTCCTGTGTTTCATGATGACCAGCATGGCACTGCAATTGTAGTACTTGCTGCACTGCTAAACTCAGTTAAAATAACCGGGAAAAAACCCAATCAATGCCGAATACTTGTCAATGGCGCTGGTGCTGCTGGAATTGCTGTTTCCAGACTGATTATGCAGGCAGGCTTTACAGATATAATACTATGTGACAGGGAGGGTACTGTTTACAAAAAGGCTCCCTGGCTTAATCCTGCTCAAAGAGAAATGGCTGAAATAACCAATATGGAAAATATAAACTGCCCGCTTGAACAGGCCTTTAAGGGAATAGATATATTTATAGGAACATCAGCACCAGGGATTGTGTCAGTTAACATGATAAAGTCAATGAACAAAGACGCTGTTGTTTTTGCAATGGCCAATCCTGTTCCTGAAATAATGCCAGCTTTGGCAAAAGAAGGCGGGGCAAGAATAATAGCTACAGGCAGATCGGACTACCCTAATCAGGTAAACAATGTGCTTGCCTTTCCCGGAATTTTTAAAGGAGCCCTTGAAGGCAGAGCTTCGCAGATCACAGAAGAAATGAAAATCGCAGCAGCCAAAGCAATTGCTGAAATAATAGAGGAGAAAGATCTTTCAGAGGAAAACATAATACCACAGCCTTTTACTACAGGCCTGGCAGACAAGGTTGCAGAAGCAGTAAAAAAATGTATCAGATGAAAAACAGCCTGTCAGGGAAAAATCAGTTAAATTCAGGCCTTTCAATCTTCATGGAAATAAGCTTGGATACTCCGGGTTCTTCCATTGTTACTCCATAAATTGACTCACTAATACTCATTGTTTTTTTATTGTGAGTTACAATAATAAACTGTGTGCCCTTGGAAAACTCTCGGAGCATCTTGACAAAGCGCACAATATTCTGCTCATCAAGTGGAGCATCTATTTCATCTAAAAAACAAAATGGAGATGGCTTAACCATATAAGTAGCAAAAAGAAGAGCTATAGCAGTAAGAGCCCTTTCACCACCTGAAAGAAGATTTATGTTTTTAATTTTTTTCCCCGGAGGCCTTACCATAATATCTATTCCGCTTTCAAGAATATTATCCATATCCGGAATTTCCAAAAATGCTTCACCACCTTCAAAAAGACGCTTAAAAACCTCGGAAAAATTTTTTTGAATTTCCTGAAAAGTACTCAAAAAAAGCTCCACAGAGGTTTTATTAATATCATCAATTACAGAAACAATATCCTCGCGAGCCTTCTCTATATCAACCTTCTGATTTATATAGTATTCAAAACGTTTTTTTAAATCTCTGTATTCCTGTATGGCAAGATTATTAATCGGCCCCAGATCCTGTATTTTCTTTTTAAGATTTTGTATATCATTCTGAAAATCCCCCACCATGGCTTCATTAAGCTTTTGCTCATGAATATCCTGGGGTCTCTTTTCATACTCTGTCCATAAATAATCCTGTATGCCATCACGCTTAAATGCAAGCTCAACAGCAGACCTTTCAAGCGAGTTTATTTTATCAGTAACCTTTTCAAATTCATCCTCATCTTTTTTAGATTCACTCTTGCGTAAAACAAGATTTTTTTCAATCTCACTTCTACGATTAACAAGCTCGTCCATGCCCTTGCGAAGGGACTCGCTCTTTTCAGAAAACTGGATAAGCTTATCCTCAGATTCCCTTATTTCCTTTGCCAAATCTTCTACTGCTTTACCTGTTCGCAAAAGATCTTCATTAAAATTATCAATCTGTTTTTTTATATCATCTATCTGATGCACCAGGGAAACAATCTGCTTCTCAATCCAGTTGCTGTCACTCTCAAAACGGGCAATATCCCTTTCAAAACGGGTAATCATGCTATTAACATTTTCAAGCTCTACCTGTTCCTTTTGTATAAAATCATCCAGCATTGTATTATCAGCGCGCATTTCATCAACTGACAAAACAAGCTCCCTTATACGCTTGTCAAGATTTTCCTTTTCTGCATGAATCCCTGTTTTATCAAATAAAATAGACCTGAAACCATCCTCATAGCCTTCAAACTTATATATATTTTGACGCAAGCTTTCTATCTTAATATTTTCTAAAAAAACCCATGCCTTTTCCACAGACTTAAGTTTAAGCTCATCAAGGGCATTAAGAAGGTTCATTTCCATATTGTTTAATTCTTCTTCAATTAAACGTTTAACCTCCTGTCTTTCCTGCTCTGACCCCTCTAACTCTATTTTTCTTTTTTCTATAGCATCAACAAGCTTTCTTATTACAATTTCAAGCGCTTCCCGAAGTTTTCTTAAATCAGATTCTGTTTCCTTTATTTTTTTATTATTATCCTCAATTCGATCCCTTGACTTATGAATTGAATCAATTTTCATTTTTCGTGTTTCAAAAAATTCAGCTAATTTTTTTCTATCCTCTTCAATCTGGACTTTAAGCTGAACAGCAGATTCCTCGCTTTTTTTCTTTTCAACAAGGAGTTTTGCAAGGCTCTCTCCCCTTTCCTCAACTTTTTTTGCTATGCCCTTAATTCGGGTCTCATGCTCGTGCACAAGCCTTCGATTTTTTTCAGTAGCTAAATCTATTGTTTCTCTTCGCACCCTGTAGGCATCGAGCTTTTTTTCTATTTCAAAAAGCTGATACTGGAGATCATTTTTTTTCTTCTCATCTTTTTCATTTTCAGCAATTACACGGGTTACCCTTCCTGAAATGGATTCCCTTTCAGCTTTAAGCTTTTCAATGTCTGAACTGTTCCTGTCAAACTTTTGAACAAATTCACGATACCTGATTATATTAACCTTTATATCCAGGTCAGAAAGTTTATTTTTAAGATCAAGGTATTCCCTTGTCTTTTCTGCCTGCTTTGCTTTCAGGTCTTTTTCACGCTCAATTTCTTTTATAATATCATTAAGCCTTTCCAGATTATCACCAGTGTCCTGAAGCTTTTTCAGAGACTCTTTTTTCTGCATTTTATAGCGGGAAATTCCAGCAGCTTCTTCAAAAATATATCTTCTATCTTCAGCCTTGGTGGAAAGAATAAGATCCATCTTCCCCTGTTCCATTACAGAATAAGCTGACTTACCTATACCTGTATCCATAAAAAGCTTATCAATATCTTTAAGGCGCACAGGGGATTTATTTATAAGATATTCAGACTCACCATCCCTGAATACCCGTCTCCCAATTGTTACTGTATCAGCATCAAAGTCAAGAGCTCTGCTGGAATTATCAATGGTAAGGGAAACTTCAGCAAGGGAAAGAGCCTTTCTTTGTTCAGTGCCTGAAAAGATTACATCTTCCATTGTTTGGCCACGGATATTTTTTGCCTGCTTTTCTCCAAGAACCCATTTTACAGCATCAACAACATTGGATTTTCCACATCCATTAGGCCCAACAATAGCAGTAATCCCTGTTTCAAATTCAACGTGTATTTTGTCAGCAAAAGATTTAAAACCAAACATATCTATAGATTTAAGAACCATATACATCCCATTTTAAAAATTCATTATAATAAGCTTTTTTACCAAGAAGGAAGACAAAGGCAAAAACAGGATTGCAACCTTGCATTCTAATTTATACCATAAC
>JBBAGC010000033.1:0-11013 GCA_041655115.1 Spirochaetota bacterium
ATGTTATCATTGGCGGACATTCACACACAAAAATCGAGAAGGAACAGCTTCACAACGGTGTCCTCATAACCCAGGCAGAACGAAAGCTGAAATATGCCACTTTGTTGAAACTCTCTGTAGATGCTAAAGGTAAAGTATCAAAATCGATGGAATTGCTTACTGTAGACAATGAAGGAAAAGAGCGGGCAGATCTTCGGGCAAAAGTGGATGAGTTCAACAACAATCCCGCCATGCGCGTTCGTATCGCGGAAGCAGCAGATGATTTCAAAAACTATGAACAAATCGGTTATTTGATGGTAGATGCGCTTCGTGTCTCAACAGGAACCGATATTGCACTCATCAACCCAGGAGGAGTCCGCATCGACCGACTTCCAAAAGGTGCTGTGAGTGTTATGGATATTTATTCCATGGACCCATTTGGAAATGAAATCGTGCTGTTCAAGCTCACTGGCCATGAGCTTATGTCGTTAATAAAAAATGCCTATAGTTTTGATGAATATCTGCCTATTTATCCATCAGGAATGAAAACCAAATATCTCCTGGGTAAAGACGGAGAAGTAAAAACAGTAGAACTCTTTGATACCAAAGGGAAGCCCATGGATTTAAACAAAGTTTACACCGTTTCAATGAATAATTACATGGCTTCGGTTTATGTATTTGATCACAAAGATCCCGGCACCGGACTTTTCCGGCCTACTGCTGAAAGCATGATTGATTATCTGAAAGAATTGAAATATATTCCATCGTACAAAAATGAAAAAAGAGTGGAGATAGTTCGTTAAAAAAGAGAAAATGATGGGAAATTAAAATATGGGAATCCCTAAAAATCAAATTTTTGAGGTTCCTATTTTATTTGTTTTTTTCACAGAAATTTGAATTTGTGCCACAACCTGTGGCACAAATTCCATGGGGACATAGTCGGTTAATTATAACAAAAATTAAAGATATTGATGAAGCATTGTTTTATGCTGCTTCTGTAATAGAAAATGGTTGGTCCAGGGAACTCTAGAAAATCAGATTATAAAAAATCTTTATTAGAGAAAAGGTAAATCAATTACTAATTTTGATTATACTCTTTCTCAGGTACAATCAAAATTAGCTACGCAAGTTTTAAAAGATCCTTATAATTTTGATTTTCTGGGACTTGAAGATGATGCTCAAGAACGTGAAGTTGAACTTGAATTAATGAAACGTATTACTGATTTTATGCTTGAATTGGGTAAAGGTTTTGCTTTTGTAGGAAGACAATACCAATTAGTTATCAGCGATAATGAGTATTATATTGATCTTCTTTTTTATCATCTTGAATTAAAATCTTATATAGTTATAGAACTAAAATCCGGCAAGTTTAAGCCTGAATATGCAGGTAAACTTAATTTTTATTTATCAGCCATTGATAGTCAAGTTAAACGTCCGGAAGATAATCCATCTATAGGAATTATTATATGTAAATCAAAAAATAAAATAGAAGCAGAATATTCCCTTCGAGATCTAAATAAACCAATAGGTATTAGTGATTATATTCTTACCCAGGTAATTCCAGAAAATATGAGTAAACGTCTTCCAACAATTGAAGAAATTGAGGAAGAACTTTTTGAAAAAATTACTAATATTAAACCAGTTTAAACAGGCGTATAAAATTACTCATATAGATCAAATAATGAAAGTGTCAGATTTTTTTAAAACTAAAATATTTCTAACACTTCTTAAATAAATAATTATAGGTTCCTGGTACTTTGCGTATTCCGGTGAAACCTGCCACTCATTCCGGTTTTAGCCTGCCACCTGATGGCATTTCCCATTTCCTTGATTCAGCATTATTCAAGTGGCAGGTTTTGTTGAGAATCACGGGCTGGCATAAGCCGGAATACGTAAACGAACGTTGAACCTTGCTCAAATGCCCAATCGAAGCCGTTCAGCCCCACTTTTGGTAATACCTTGTTACCAGCAGCCTTTCTTTCTGTTGTCATATTTTGCATAAAGTTGTCACAGGATATTTTTTGCATTGAAACACTTTTATGCAATTTTCCAAGTCGCTAAAAATATCTTCAAATCTGTCAAACGTTTCTACATAGCCAAAGGAACCGGTTTTTTTAAGTCCTTTGACTATTTGTAAAGAACCAACTTTTTCAAATTTATCTTTGAAGTTGATAAAGTCTTTGTGATCAACAGCCAACTTTACAACACCAAAAAAGAAATTACAATTACCGCCTACAAATTTCCAAATTCTTTCTATTCCGGGTTGGTGTTCTTTTGTCGTTTTTTGGTCGTAACCGCTTCCTATTTCTATGCCTAATATCTCCTTATCTTTCAAGTCGTCAACTGTTGGCTTTTTATTGGAATTGTAGGTTGTCGGAACTAATATGTAGTTGCATTGACCTCTGTATTGGTCTATTGAAACACAAATAACAGCTCTATAATTTCTGTCTTTAAACTGGAACGCCAATAAGTCGTCAGCCTGAAAATAGAAGTTAGTTATTTTTCTATATTTTTTTCTTGCTCTAACTTTCGTATTAGTTTGACTTATTTTCTTCCAAAATTTTTCAAGTTCTTTTTGTCTTGCCTTGCCTTCTTTTGTGTCATATTCCTCTGTCCAAACTTTTGCATAAGCACCTTTGTCGATAACTAATTTAACAAAAATGAGTTTATCTTCTGTCATTTGTCCTATTTCCCAAAGAGCCAAGGCACAAGAAGTAACATAAATTTCATTATCGAAATCATCAAGGTAGTCGGCTTGTATTAATGGAAATTCTTTGTTTATGGTGTCGAAGTCCGCTCCGCTGTCGTACAAATCCATAATGCCCCAATATGTATCGTGGGCTGTGTCTCCGTCAATTATCTTAACTCCGTCTGTTGCCATTAGCGTCTCTCTTTAAAGTTATCCGTAATGTTTGTGTGCGTATTGCCTGCCAGTGATTCCGGATTAAACCTGCCACCAATCAAAGTTTATCGGAATAAAAAACTATCCCATTTCAATCTATTGGCAATTAACTCTTCTTTTGCAAGAAAGGGTTGTACTTGCTACTTGAATCCAGGATTTATTTTATTGAGCAGATTTTATAAAAAGCAAGAATTTTTTAATTCTAAAAATGGCAAATAGGTTAAAGCCTGAATGAACGCTGGGAGTGGTGAGAATAAATTTTATTCCATATGAGATAGTTCATTGATAAGCACTTTCTCAACAAATTTATTCAAAGACATATTATTTTTGGTTGAAGCTATTGCAATTTCTCTATGTAATTCCGGAGAAATTCTTAAATTAAATTTCCCAGAATAAGGTTTTTCAGGTGCAACTCCTTCTTCTTTACACCATTTTATATAATCATCAATTGATTCTTTAAATGCTTTTTCAATTTCTTTCACTGATGTTCCCTGAAATGTAATAACATCTTTTGTATTGATAACATCTCCATGAAAAATCTTTGCATCTGAATCATAATTTACTATTCCAAAGTATCCTTTATATTCCATCATGGTTGTATCCCTGCATTTTCTAAAAATCTTTTCATTGATGCTACTGCACCTTTATCTGTTTCTTTTTTCGGGTGCGGTCTATGAAAAACTGCGCGGACATTATTAAGTTTTATTCTAATTCTTGATCCTTCTCCTTCGCTTATTTCCGCTCCAATTGATATTAATAAAGCTTCAATATCTTTCCATTGAATGGACGACATTATTGGTTTTTTAAAAATATCTTCTAAAGTCTTTCTATTTTTAGCATTCATGTTAGTAACATAGTACTAATTAATGGTATCAATGTCAAGTTGTTTTTATCTTATAGTATGTATTGATTTAAATTTTATTTTTGGCTCATTCCGGATTTTCGGGAATTATATTCGAATTCAGATGATTTTAAGGAGATATCACTAATACCATTTAAAGCGAAAGTAGAAATTATAGATAACAAAATAACCAGGCAAGGTTTAATAAAAATTAACTCTGTCAAAAACTCTGCTTACAAAAAAAAGAATAAATACTGATACCGGAAAAATATAAATCTGGTACTGGTTCATTCCTGTAATTTCCATAAACAGGGCTGTGCCTCCACCAAGAGTGCAGGCGCATATAGCTCCAGCTCCATTGAGTGAAAACTTCTCTCTGTAAAATCCAAATAGAACCGGTATTATAATACCAGAAGTATAAACTGTAAGAGCAAAAAGCAAAGCCTTGATTATTCCATCTATGTAAAGGGCAATGCAGAGGGATAAAACTCCAAGGATTAAAATAATAATTCTGGTGTACATTAACTCCTTTGCTTCATTTGCAGCTTTGTAAAAAACAGGTTTTAAAATATCAGCTGAAAGAATAACCCCTGAGGTGAGAAGGCATGTATCTGCTGATGACATTACAGCAGCAAGAAGCGCTGCAAATAAAAGTCCCTTTAATCCTTCCGGAAGTGTGTTGATTGCCAGATTAAGAAAAGCTCCCTCAGCCGTAACATGGGGAATTAAACCTTTTGCATAAATGCCTATAAATGTAACAGCAAGAGCAATAACCATAATCATGAATGCTGAAATAAATAAAGATTTTTGAGCTGTTTTGCTGTCCCTTGCTGAAAGTATGCGGGAATAAATATCCGGACCTGCGATAAAAGATGTACCAACAAAAAGAAAAAACATAAGAATATCTTTGTAGCTGAAATAGCTGTTAACAGGAAATGAAAGAAATGTTTCAGGAAGATTAAGTGACAAGGGTGAACCGTATTTAGCAAAAGCCGTTATTAGCATAAGCGCAATACCTGTAAAGATCAGCAGTGCCTGAAAAAAATCAGTTTTAATAATCGATATCTGTCCGCCAATTACTGTGTAAAAAATAAAAACAACACCGCATAAAACAACAAAAAAACTGTAATAACCAGGCCATAGCGTATCAAGGATTTTTCCTGCTGCTATCATTTGAGCTGAAATAATTCCTGTCCATGCAGCAATAATCACAATAGAAGAAACAAGCTTAAGCGCTCTGCTATTATATTGCTTTTCAAGAATTTCAGGAAGTGTATAAACCCCATATTCACGAACTTTTTTTGCCCATAAAGCTGCAAGAATCATCATGCACAAGGAGCCACTTATAAGCCACCAGGCTCCTGGAAGCCCTTTGGAAAAACTTAGACCAGCTAATCCCAGGGTTGCAGAACCCCCTATTGCTGAGGCCACAATAGAACCTGCAAGCCACATTGAAGAGGTATTTCTGCTGCTTACATAAAATGAGCTTAAAGAATTTATTTTTTTAAAACTAAAAAATCCTATAACAAGCATAAAAATTAAAAATCCGGAAAGAATTGCAATATTCATTCTTGGCTGTCCTTAAAATTAAATATAATGAATATCACCAGAGTTGATCAATCGCTCTCCGCTTTCAGTTGCAACAACAAGAAAACCTTCGTTATTTATAGAAGTAACAGTACCTGTAAATGACTCATCAATTAGTGTAGCCTTAATTTTTTTGTTTATTATTCCTGATCTGTTTTTCCATATATCAATAATTTCAGAAAAATTTCCATCCAGAAACATGAAATAATATTTTTCAAAATTATAAAGCAAAGCCTGTAAAAAGCTGCACCTGTCTATTTCTTCATCTAAAGCATCTTTTATAGATACGGCAATGTCTTTTATTTCATCAGGCCATGATTCATGAGAAACATTTAAATTAATTCCAATTCCCAGGATTATAAAATCAATTGAGTCTGGAGTTGCCTTCATTTCAGAAAGGATACCTGATGCTTTACGTCCATTGATTAGAATATCATTTGGCCATTTTATTTCATGGCTGACAATTTTAAATTCTTCAAGTGTAAAGGAAAGGGCAACAGCAGCAACAATGGTAAGCCCTGAAGCCTTTGTAGGAGGAACAGGCGGGCGCAAAATCATTGAAAAATATATTCCCTGGCCTGGGAAGGTTACCCAGTGTCTGCCAAGGCGTCCCTTGCCGGAGCTTTGATTTTCAGCAATAATTATTGAGCCTTCATCCATTCCCTGAGAAGCAAGATTAAAAGCTTGCTTATTGGTTGAGTCTGTTTCATCATAAACAACAATAGACCCCTGACCAATGAGCCGGGTATCGAGGTTATTTTTTATTTTATATTCATCAATGCCATGTCCTGAGGAGATAAATTTATAGCCCAGGTTGCTGAATGACTCAATGATATAACCCTTATCCCTGAAAAAATTAATATTTTTCCACACAGCAGTTCTGCTTATTCCAAGGGCTTTGCTTATTTTTTCACCTGAAATCCATATCCCCTTATTGTTTTGAAGAAATTCAAATATCTTTTTTCTGTTGTTCATAAAAACCTCTATTTAAAAAACAGTCATAAAAACAGAGAAGGGTATTGTCAACCAAAAAAAAATCAGTGTTAACAATCTTTGTTAGGCAAATTTTATTAAAGAAAACTATTCTTGACGTAACAGGAAAAATTATCAAGCTGGAATCTGGTGAGTTAAAGTATTACAATATATAAAGGATATATAATGAAATTCAGGCCCTGTATAGATATTCACGAAGGAAAGGTAAAGCAGATTGTAGGCGCTTCACTTACAGATTCCGGTGCAGTTGAAAATTTTGTATCCACCAGAGATGCAGATTATTACGCTTCCATATATAGAGAGGATTCCTTTCCGGGCGGTCATGTTATAATGTTGGGGCCTGGCAACAAGGAACAGGCATTAAAAGCGCTTAAAGCATATCCTGGCGGGTTGCAGATTGGAGGAGGAATAAATTCCAGCAATGCAGCAGAATTTCTTGAAGCAGGGGCTTCCCATATTATTGTCACATCCTATATTTTTACAGAGGGAAAAATTAATTTTGATAATCTGACTGAATTAAAAAACAGAGTTGGCAAGGACAAAATCGTTATTGATCTAAGCTGCAAAAAGAAGAATGGAATTTATTTTGCAGTATATAATAAGTGGCAAAATTTTACAGACTTTGCCATAACCAGAGAAAACATTGCAATGCTTGAAAATTACTGTGATGAATTTCTTGTCCATGCTGCTGATGTTGAAGGAAAAAAAGCTGGTGTGGATACCAGCCTTATTGAAATTTTATCTGATATTACAACATTGCCTGTGACTTATGCAGGCGGAGTAAGAGACAGGGCAGATCTTGACCAGGTTTTTACCTTTGGAAAGGGAAGGGTTGATATAACAATAGGGAGTGCTCTTGATATTTTTGGAGGGGATTTATCCTATGAGGAGATAAAAATCCTCTTCCGTGAAAAGTATAAATTATAATTTTTTCATAAAAAAACCTTTAAAATATATTACTCATTCAATGCTGAATAAAACTTGACAGGCATGGAAATTTTTACAAAATTTTTAACAAGCAATTATTCTGGAGTCTGTATATATGAAAGAGTTTGCAAATTATGACCTGATTGAACAACTTAATGAAAGTCAAAGATCATTTATATACAAGGCATTAAACAGGAATACAGGGGAAACCTCTGTTCTTAAAATTTTAAAAACCAGACATCCCACACTTTCTGATACTGCCAGATTCAGACATGAATATGAAATAATAAAAAATTCAAATATTCCCGGAATTGTTAAAACCAGAAACATTACTGCTGAACATAATACAGTAGCTATAGAACTTGAGTATTTTAAAGGCAAAAGGCTCAAGGATTTAATTGGCACTCCCTGGATGTCTTTAAATAATTATCTTAAAACAGCAATCAGCCTGGCTGAAACAGTTGGAGCACTCCATAAAGAAGGAATATCCCACAGGGATATAAAACCCCAAAATATACTGATAAACCCGAAAACTGGCGATGTTAAAATTACAGATTTTGGAATATCATCTATCATAACACATGAAAATGAAAAGCTTTATAATCCTGAAGTAATAGAAGGCACAATTTTTTACATGTCCCCTGAACAAACAGGAAGAATGAACAGAACTGTGGATTACAGAACTGATATTTATTCCCTTGGTATTACATTTTATGAAATGGCTACAGGCAATCCTCCTTTTATGTCAGATGACCCCATGGAAATTATATTTTCACATATGGCAAAAACACCTCAATCTGCTTCAAGGATTAATCCTGAAATACCGGAAATACTTTCTGCCATTATAAACAAATGCCTTGCAAAAACTGCTGAGGAAAGATATCAGAACTCCTATGGGCTTGCTGCTGATTTAAAAACATGCCTTGCCCATTATGAGGGAAAAGGCTCCATACCTGAATTTCCCATTGCGCAAAAGGACTTTTCAGACAGGTTAAATATACCTCAAAAACTATATGGCAGAGAGGAAGAAACAGAGCTTTTACTTTCAGCCTTTCAGCGTATTGCTACAGGTGCCAAGGAGCTGTGCCTTGTTTCCGGTTCATCAGGTATTGGTAAATCAGTATTTGTACAGGAATTACAAAAGCCTATTGTTGAAAAAAGAGGCTATTACATTTTTGGTAAATATGATCAGTTTAAAAGAGATGTGCCATACAGTGGTTTTATACAGGCTTTGCAAATCCTTGTGCAACACATCCTTACTGAAAGTGAAGAAAAAATAAATATATGGAAAACAAAACTCCTTTCTGCACTTGGTTCTAATGGGAAAATTGTAACAGATGCCATTCCTGCACTTGAACTTATAATTGGCGAACAGCCTCTGCTTCCAGAGCTGGGGGCTGAAGGTTCTCAAAACCGTTTTCTTTCAGCTTTTAAAAATTTTATTTCTGTATTTACACGCAGGGAACATCCGCTTGTTATTTTTCTTGATGACCTTCAATGGGCAGATACAGCAAGCCTGAATATGCTGGAAAGGCTTATGCTGGATAAGGATATGCGTTATTTTTTAATAATAGGTGCATACAAAGAAAATGAATTAAATACCAACCCGCGATTTACAAGGTTAGTAGAATTTTTGAAAGAAAGCAGAATAATAATTAATACAATTAAACTGGGTGCTATTTCTCTGGAGGACTTCCTTAATCTTCTATTGGATACTTTTAAATGCTCTGCAGAAAAAGCCTTACCTCTTGCTGAGCTTATACATGATAAAACCGGAGGCAATCCCTTTTTCTTCATACAGTTTATAAAAACCCTTTATGATGAGCAGATGATTAATTGCACACAGGAAACCGGCTGGGAATGGGACATGGATAAAATAAAATCCATGGAGGTTACAGAAAATGTTGTTGAGCTTATGGCTGAAAAAATATCAACCTTGAGCCCAGCAGGTATTGAAATATTAAAAGTATGTGCATGCATAGGGAACAGGTTTGATCTTGAAACCCTTTCCATTGTTTATGAAAAGTCAATGGATGAAATTATTGCAGATCTTTCTGAAGTTATAAAAGAAGGAATGATTTTTTATTCAGAGTATTTTTACAGATTTCTTCATGACCGCATACATGAGGCAGCCTATTCGCTTATTCCGGATAAGGAGAAACCCGCACTTCATTACAGAATAGGAAAATGGGTAATGAAAAACAGGGATGAAAAATCATTAAAGGAAATGGTTTTTTATATTGTTAATCATCTGAATCTTGCAATAGACCTTATTACTCTTCCTGATGAAAAAAGAAAACTTATTGAGCTTAACCGCATAGCAGGGGATAAAGCCAAGCTGTCCACTGCATATGAGTCTGCTTCAAAGTTTTATGAAACTGCACTTTCTCTTCTGGAAGAGAATCAATGGACTTCCAATTATGAAACAGCTTTTGACATAAGGATGCACCTGGCAGAATGTGAACACCTTAACCGTAATTTCAAAAGAGCTGAAGAGCTTTTTAGTGAAATGATTGATAATTCAAAAAATGATTTAGATAAAGCAAGAGTTTATAATTTAAGGGTAATGATGATAGCCTCAACAGGAAGACACGATAAAGCTGTTACAGTTGGTCTTGAAGGGCTTGCTATTTTGGGAATAAAAATTAATCCCAATTCAGGCAACTTTGCTATTGGTTTAGCTGCATTAAAGATTAAATTTTTAATGAGAGGTAAAAGTGTTGAATCAATAGGTAATCAGAAACTTGTAGATGATGAAAAAAATCTTCTTCTTATGCAATACCTTATGAACCTTGTAACAACTGCCTATTATTATAAAATAGAGCTTTCTCTTTTTCTTGCAATTAAAATGTTTGAACTAACACTAAAACACGGCCTGTCAAAATATTCCTCCTATGCCTGTCTTGTTTATGGAACTGTGCTTGCATCAGGGCTGGGGGATTATAAAACAGGGTTTCGCATTTCTGAACTGGCATTAAAGCTCAATGAAAGGTTTGATAACATTGAATTAAGGTCCAGGCTGGCACTTGTTTTTGGTGCAACAATTTCAGTATGGAAAGACCATCCTGACAAAACTATAGACTATATAAAACAGGCCTTTACCCATAGTATTGATAATGGAGATCTTAACTATGCCATATTTACAGTTCAATCAATATTAATAAACATGCTTCCTGCTGGAATTCACCTGGATCAGATTTATAAAGAATGTACTTCACATATGGATTTTATAATAGAGCTTCGTGATTCTGGAGCAATTAACTATCTCATATCAGTAAGACAGTTTGTGCAGGCTCTTAAAGGTGAAACTGCTTTACCCGGCTCAATGGATGATTCTAATTTTTCTGAAACAGATCACATTGCAGCAATGGAAAAGGACGCAATCCCCATTATAATACAAAGGCATCATTTGTTAAAAGCTCAGATTCAATATCTTTTTAATAATTACAACGAAGCTCTTATCAGTTCCAACATATCTGATAAATTAATAAAATATTCGCTTGGGCAGATTGTAGTGCCTGAACACTACTTTTACAGAGGCATGATACTTGCATCCATTTGTGACAGCGCAGGAACATTGAAAAAAATACTGTATAGAAAAAAAATTAAGTCCATACTTAAATATTTTATAAAATGGGTAAATTTAAATCCTGTTGCATTTACTGATAAAATGCTTATGCTTAAAGCCGAACTTGCCCGCTTAAAAGGAGACAACCTGGCTGCTCTTTCCTTTTACTCCAGGGCTTCAGATGCTGCTATAAAAGCAGGATTCAGGCACATAGCA
>JBBAGC010000034.1:0-10924 GCA_041655115.1 Spirochaetota bacterium
GCCAGGGCGAATTCGGTGAAGAAAACCCACTTGAGGATCAAGGCCGGTTGTTTCCATTGCAGATCTAAGTTCATTTACAAGCAGCATATAAACAAAAGAGAGAAGTGCATTTACATAATCCAGTGGTGGTCTCTTAGTACGACCTTTCATTATAAAATCTTCTTTTTGCGAAGTTATCATCTCGTTAAAGCAACTAAAGTATATTGATGCAGATTCTCCTTCATATCCTCGAAGTACATCAAGATTATGGACATTCTGGATAAGTTTTATGTAACGAGCGAGTTCATCAACAGACTTTGTTATTTTCCCATCTGCACTGTCACCGTGATTTCTTTTATGTCGTTGAAGGATATTACGGGAATTAGTTATTTTTGCAGCAATAATATTTTTAGCAATTGCAAGAGATTGTTCTTCTGTATCGTACATTAAATATTGGGTTTTTCTCAAAAGTACATTGCCGCGCTGTTCCCCATAAACTCTTGCTAAAAATTTCCCATGCATTGACATATAGCTTATACCAATATTGTTTTCAACACAAAAAGCCATTAACGCCGGAGTAAGAGGTTTAAATCCAAAGCATACAATATTTTCTATTGTATGAACCGGAGCCTGAAACATTTTTTTGTTGTTCATTTCAATAACAAAGGTCATCCCTTCTTTACGAACATATGCATCAGGAGATGTTATGTATAGCGTATTAAGGTGTTTCTTCATTTTCTCTATAAAGCTCCTCAATATAAAATTTTAATTTCTTTGATGTAACCTTTGGCATACATACGTCATGTAGGGAACATGAAGTACATTTGGATTCATATTTTCCTGAGGGGGTAAGTTTTTTACTTATCATTTTATGAACTGCTTTTATAATTTCTTCTGTGGAACGTCTTAAATTATCATCAATATTTACCTCTAAGCGTCTTCGTGGTTTGCCATAAAATATTGCAGCCTTTTTAATTGGTACATTTAACATCTCCTCCAGACATAGAGACTGTGCGCAAAGCTGTGCCATATCGCTTATATTGTTCTTTGGTTTCCCTGATTTATATTCAACAGGATAGGGAGTTGAATATTTTCCTTTATCAAGCATCTCAACAACGTCGCACCGTCCTGAAAGCCCTAATCGTTTGCTGTAAACATTCAGGCTGCGCAATATCAGTTTATCGCCTCTTAATTCATCTTCGCCTGAATCAACTTTTTCGTGCAGAATCCTGCCTTTTGCAGTAAAAATGTTTTCGTTCCAAATACCCTGGACGTGAATTAAAGCACACTGCCTTGGACAAAACACATAGTGCTGTATAGCGGAGAGCTGGATGTAATCTTCTTCGGTGTACATTAAATTATAAAAATTTTCACTCCATTATCAATCGCCACAACTGCGACAAAATCCTGATATTCAACATATATATGCGACAAATGATATTTTTGATTATTATTATTAAACATTTTTGCAATAATACTATAAAACATTGATATTACAGACATTAATGTTTCTCCATTTATAATCTGTATTATCTATAAAAACTTTTTAACTTCAATATAATTATGTTTTAGATAAGAAAAAATTGTTTCGGATCAGATATTGTACGCTCTTACCTTGTCGCTGTGCTCTACCCTGACGTGCATGGATACACTAATGTCACGATGCCACGGAGGGCAATGAGCGACCTCTCCCATTTGAAGAATTGGTAAGGGAGAGGGGGAAAAGACGCAATATTAATCTAACTATATTTTTTCAGGATACCTTAACTTTTTCGAATCTGTTTTTAATTTTTTCACCATCAAACATTATTTCATAATCAGAATAATCACGAGCCGGGCCTTCAGTTGTTCTTTTCCATGTGACCCTTTCAAAAAGTTCATGTGCAGGCTTATTCCCAAGAGCTGTATCATGTTCAAATACAACAATCTGCCTTGTACTCATAAGACCCCTTGCGGCAGAATGATCATGGTCAAACATATCCTGGAGAGCTTTCCAGAAAAGCTCGAGATCATTAGAATCAAATTTTGTCTGTTCTGCTAAGTGAGCTGAAACAAAACCATGAGCACGGTAAAGACCATATGGGACTGTAAATTTACGTCCCATCTCTCGATCTTTACCTTTTTCAAAATCCTCTCTGCGTGTAACGGCCATCCTTGTTATACTATGTTCAAGTGCAACAACTGGCTCAAGCGATCTTGCAAATGTAAGTTGTATAGGTCCTCTTACCTGACCGGCATTTGCACCCGTTGACAATACTGCCCCAAAAGCTCGTATATCAAAATAATCTTTACACATTTTATTACGACCGGAATCTATCTCACTCCCCTGAGCTTTGCCTTTTTCCAATCTCTTTTTTCCATCCTTTTCATTTTTAGGTTCGATTTCCAAATCTATTTTTATGTCAACATATGCCTTTTCTATCAGATCATTTAGAATCCCTCTTTCTTTAACAAATATATCATAACCTTCTTGCTTTCCATTTGTAATTTGAATAAAATTTCGAACTTTTCTTTTTAAACATACATCTGTGACAAGTCCCATGCCAGTTTCAGCATCTATTCTTGGAAGATTGCCTGCATCGGGATCACCATTTGGATTTCCATCCTTAACATCAAAGAATATTACAAAATCATATCTTTTATCAATTTTTGACATAATTATATCTCCTTTTCTTTATTTTCTTTTTTTGAAGTAAAATAATCCTGTCTCTGGTGATAATAACCTATAGCAAATTTCCCCTGTTCCTTAAGTATTAAATGGGATGGGAATTCATCTATTCCATCAAAAATTTCACCCAGTTCTTTTTCAAAATTAACTTTTCTGCCCTGGTTATCAATTTTAGCAAGATGATGGTTTTTCAAAGTGAGCAATCTTGAAAAAACACTTGCGGGACTTGTTGATGCTGCGCTATAAAACCTTTCCCGTATTGTACCGCTGCCACCCTCTTCATCAATCTTTTCAATCACAGCAAACAATCTGCCTAATCTATACCCGATATTTTTATTAGACCTGTCAAGACTCACGGCAACCTCCTTTTCGTTTTTATTATAATATCTGCTATGCCTGTTAAGCCAGGCTTTAATAATCGCTGCTCTTGCTCTTGTTACGTGACGTTCAGCACGAATACGGTTTATGCAAAGGTTGAATAGTGTTTCCGGGTAAGGTGTACCATCAAGAACACTTTCGAGTACTTTGCCACCAAGGTTTGGAGGGATATTTTCAGACTTATATTCAAGCACAACTGATCTTAAAATCTGGCTTAGAGAAAGAAATTCAGGATCTTTTACTCTTCTGTATATTTCAAAATCATCAAAGTGTTGCCTGATCCTGTTTGAAATATTTACGACAGTATCGCACTTCCATGTTCTAACTGATATGCGTGCTGAGTTTGGAGAAAGCCCTAGAATATAGAACCGACTATCTTGTCCAGGAACCTGTTTACCTGTATATGGAGAATTATATAAAGCCTTTACAGAACGAATACCTTTATCTGGATCATCCTTTGGAGAATCATCAATATACCATTTAAAATTAGATTCGAGATCAAAAGCTTTATCAGTTTTCTTTTCAGTCCAGAATACAATAGTTGAATCCGATAACTGAAGCTTGTTTTTTGAATCTTTAGCCAGTAAATTGTTTAAGGCTGTAGTATAATAAAAGGCCGTTTCTTCCGATATTGGAGAATTATAACCTTGATCTTTACCAAATGATTTAAATGAATTTAGATTAAATGAAACAATAGAACCACCTGTTGTATTTGTCCCACGTACACCTTTTATTGGTGGGTGTAGCCTTGCAATTTTCCCTTTAATCCCAGTAATAAAACAGACACCATCTTCTTTGCTTTTCTCAACCTTAACTTTCCTCAAAATATCACTGATAATACTTTCTGGGTTATCTTCTAATCTGAATGTAATAAAAGCATTAGAATTCAATGCTTCCAGCCATAGATCTTTATTTGAAATATTATTCTCAATATAGTGAAGCGGATTATTCTTTAAAAAATATAATAATGATCTTATCTCTATCTGATCTATTAATTCCAAACAATCATTCTCTATTCTTTTAATAAAAGACAATCTTCTTTCTTCAATATCCTCACGAGTTCTAGGGTTAGCCCCTAAGCAGTATTCAACATTATCCCATAGCAAAAAAGGTTTTATATTAACTGTTCTCTTGCTAGATTTAGGAACCAAAAACGTTTTTGCTCTTTTTTTATTTACCTCACCTTCTCTTGTATCAATAAAATCTCTGAATTGCCCTTTTTTATTTATAACTACAATAAATGGAATTTCTTTCCATTCCCAACCCACAGGTGCTATCTTACTTTCCGGATCAGCAGCTTTTCTATTATAAAATTCTGTCAATGCATGTAATATCATCTTCGCACCTCCTCACTATTCCAGTCAGGAACTTTGATGGTACCATTCTCAATATTCACACGGTAGAATGCAGGTTTTATATCCTGCGGATCAGTAAAATCCATATCATATAACATGAAACCTAAATCCCGAGTTTCTGTTATGGAAGGCTTAGTTTGTTTTTCTTTAACAGGATTATTAATATATCTGAATCCACAGCTAAACTCTCTACATCCCATATATGGCTGATTAAAACATTGGCCTTTCTTAGCTCGTCTTTCAAACATAGCATTATATTTACCAGGATTTTCATTACTACCTAAATCTTTTTTTTCTTCAGTATCAATCAGGTAATCAGGCAGCATTTTTAAAGTATTTTTTCGTTTATCAACCGGTATAAAAACAAGCTCTGCATGTAATCTGTATCTTACATCCCTAAGTATAAGGCTGGCTCTTTGCTGACGGTTTTCTTCAATATATATACCACTGGATCGTTCACTCATCACAACACCAACCTCATTTCTCCTTACAGAAACCCATCTTATTGGGTTCAATACTTCAATCTCTGTAATTTTCCACTGAATCGCTGGTTTCCAGAAGATTGCTTCAAATATAGCCCGTGCAGCAGAGGGTGTTATAACATCATAACTCACACGTTCCACTTTCATCTCCGGTCGGGTGAAGCATGCATAATCACCCCATACTTCAAGACAGAATGTTTTATCAAAAAATTCTTTAGCCAAGCAATACCTCCAATATTAAAAAACGAGCGATCCTGAATCCCATTCTGGGTCATAAATAAGACCTGAGCCGGATCTATATAACTCAGCTCTTTCCTGCACAGCATACCCATGCGTCTCTATATCACTTATAAAACCATCTTCCATGAGTTTATTAAAAATTATTACAGGTACATTAACTGCAAATCTCTGGAGCCGTCGTAAAAGTTTATAATCCGGTCCTACAACTCTTAATTCTCTAATCAAATCCTGGCTATTTAATCTTTCACTTTTATACCAGACAATAATACCTTTTTGCTTTTGATCATCTATTAATTTGAAATTCTGGGCAAATGTTCTAAACTGAAATTTGAAGTCACCTGATTCTTTAACAAGCTTTTCACTAAATTCCGGTTTATCAAAATCATTTACTGAAGAATAAAATGCTGTAAAGTATTCCTTGAATAGTTTTGGAGTAAGACTGATTTCATTTTTAAGTCTTAAAATATTTTTACTTGCATCTTCTCCTTTTCGAAGAAGACCTGCTGGAGCAGCTTTAGGTGGATTAAAAACAACTACATGCCCCAGCTTACCTTTTGTATTGAGTTTTCCTTCCCGGTTGCATCTCCCTGCTGCCTGTGCTATTGAATCCATACCGGCAAGCGCGCGATAAACAACGGGAAAATCTATATCAACACCTGCTTCAACAAGCTGCGTACTTATAACTCTTACAGGTTTATTATTTTTAAGATTAGATTTAATTTGTGATATTATCTGACTTCTCTCTTCTCCGCACATTAGAGCCGAAAGATGAATTGTCCCTTCCGGCATCAATGAATGAAGTTCTCGGCAATCACTCCGTTTATTGACAATGCAAATAATCTGTTCATGGTTTATTAACTCAGAAGCAATTTCATCCCATGATGATCTGACTGATAAGTCTAATGGTATTTTAATTGCTACTCTTTTGAAATCTTCAGCCAGAACTTCAGGTTTTTCAATTATAGGCTTTACATCATTTAATCCTTCAAATGCCGCAAGTTGTGAACCGATTTTTCCTTCAAGTGCCGGTTGCGTTGCTGTACATAATATAACTGTAACTCCAAAAAATTCAACAAGGACACGTAGTGTTGATATGATAGGTTTTAGATATTCCGGGGGAAGCATCTGCGCTTCATCAAGTATGATAACGCTATTTATAATATTATGAAGTTTTCTGCAATCAGACGGCTTAGAAGCTAATAAAGATTCAAATAACTGGACATTAGTTGTGATAATAATCGGAGCATCCCAATTTTCAGTAGCAAGACTGCTTGCATAAGTCTCCTTATCCGGATCAATATTACTGTGATGTTCAAGCACAGCCTCATCACCAAAGAGAATCATACCTGAATTAATATTTTGCTTAATTTCTTCATCATTATCAGCACCATATTTATATACCTTTGCAGTTTGTTCTATGATACTGGTATATGGAATAGCCATGATGATTCTTTTTTTATCATGTTTTAAAGTATGTTCAAGGGCAAAGGCCATTGATGAAAGAGTCTTACCTCCACCGGTAGGTACGTTAAGAGAAAAAAAACCTGGAGCTAAAGATGCTTTCTCCCTACATGATGAAAGAATTGAATTGCGTTGCCTATTGATTTTGTTATTTTCTGATGATTTTTGCTTATATTTAATGAACCTGTCAAAACGTTCTTTTAATTCTTTTATTGAAGGATAATTCCCTCTTAGTTCAGATTGTTGAGGCTTCATAAATGATTCAGTATTTAGATAATCCGCGTCAACAAGGCAGGAGAATAACATCCTTATCCAGAGTTGGAATACTTCATTTCTATCTTTGCCTTTCTGAATTCCAACAGGTGGTGTGGAAGGTAGCGGTTTTTTTATAAACTCTGATGACTCATCAATATTCTTTATTTTATTTAATTCATCAAGCCTTAACTCATTATTCAAAAAAATACGATTCTGCAAATCACCCCCTGCATAATCCGGATACCAATCAGGCAATCCCGCATGATGTCCGGCAATGATGTAACATAGAATTCTTCCTATAGCCTGACCATATTCAGGATTATTCATTACTCTCATAAATTTTTGAAATGATAAAACTGCCCCGGATGTACTGTGATTCGGTCTTCCCGCTAATATTTCAATATGAGCATCTATATCATATCCTGTTGTTTTTCTTATATATTTCTGCCATTCAGGTAAAAATTTTCCAAGATCATGCCAATAGCCAGCAAGTTCAGCCCAATCTTTACTGCCAAAAATCTTAGCAAATTCACCAGAGAGTTTTGAGGTTTTTGAAAGATGTTGTTTTAATGAATGTGTTACCCAATTTCCATTATCATGCAGTTTGACATGGGCAATGTAATTATTTTCAGGCATCTCTTCTCCCTCAACTGTATGCGCGTAATACTTCATTCATCCTCTATGAGATTTGAAAAAATCTTAAGTGACAAGGTAGTGTAATTGCGTATAAACATATTAATGCTATCTGTCAGGTATGAGTTAAGCCGACTAATCATTACTATACACAATTTTATATTTTCGTCAATCACTAATGCTCTATTTTATACAGTAAATACAAAAAATAACGAATCATTTTATAACAATATTGTATACGCTTATTGTGTGTAGTGTCAACAAGGCTTGGTTATGTTTTTATTTTTATCACCCCAGTAATTGTTGTAGAGTTCAACGTTTTCACGTTTAATAGCTTCTTTTAAAAGAGAGGCTATCTTAATTCGATAATTTGTAGGTAAACGGTGTGGAGGACTGCCTTTAAATTCCATATTAGCTGAAAATCTCATAACATTATCCTGATATAAAATAATAATTATAGAACTCTATTTTATGATTGTTATTTTAAAAAGTCTACTAAAAAACTATTTTGGATTAATTATGTCAGAGATAGCGGGTCTTTAAAGTGGAAATTTTTTCATATGTATAATATATCATTAATTTTATATTTTTCAATTAAAGTATTGGAAGCATGATAAGTTAATAAATTTTAGCGATATTTCATTACCCTGATAATAGGTTTACTGAATTTTTTATTATTAAAAATTTTTGTTATTGGATATATTCATTTTATCAAATAAAATTCCCCATCAAAGTGACGGGGAATTTTTTAGTTTTTTTAGTCATTGAATAAACACCAGGTTAAGCTTTAA
Organism: Spirochaetota bacterium; assembly: GCA_041655115.1. Lineage (GTDB taxonomy): Bacteria > Spirochaetota > UBA4802 > UBA4802 > UBA5550 > JBBAGC01. The sequence continues at coordinate 8,243 of JBBAGC010000034.1, forward strand.
GATTTATTTTTTTATCAGTTTTTTAATTTCTTCAAGAGAAGGCAGCTTTCCTGATGATTTTACAACTCCGTTTACTACAAGGGCTGGTGTAATCATAACCCCATACTCCACAATCTTATTGATATCATTAACTTTATTTATTTCATAGCTTATTCCCATTTCTTCAGCAGCCTGTTTTGACAGCTCCTCAAGTTTGTTGCATTTTGCACAGCCAGTGCCTAATATTTCAATTTTATACATTATGTTTTCTCCATTTGTAAAAGTTTTTTATCAGCTTCTGATTTTTTTGATTTTTTAAAATAAAAATAAATCCCGGATATTTTTAAAATAGTTCCTTGCTTAATCATCTGCGCATAAGATTAAAAAAACATCCCAAAAATCATACCACTTAATGTAGCCATAATAACCACCAGAGTACAATAGACAAAAGTTTTTTTAATCCCTATATAGCTATTAATAACAAGCATACTGGGCAATGACAATGCCGGGCCTGCAAGAAGAAGTGCCAATGCAGGGCCTTTTCCCATTCCATTCTCAAGCAGACCCTGTACAATGGGAACTTCTGTTAATGTGGCAAAGTACATAAAAGCTCCTATAAACGAAGCAAAAAAGTTTGCTAAAAAGGAATTCCCTCCAACAATCTGAATAACCCATTGTGCTGGAATAATACCTTCATTTCCGGGTCGGCCCAAAAGAAAACCTGCAACAAGTACTCCGCCCAGAAGCAATGGCGTTATCTGCTTTGCAAAATCCCAGGTTGAAGCAAACCATTCTCCAGGTTCCCCTTTATGTGTACTTGTAACAACAGCAAGACCTACAGTTCCTGCAGCAAAGGCTATTACAGGCTCTTGAGGAAACATAAATCCCAATGCAGCCGCAGAGACAAAAACCAGTGCCATTTTCCAGAGTGTTATACCATACCAGAGAACTGTTACTGCTGCAAAAATTACTGCAGAGAGAGAAGTCAAATACCATTTATAGATATACATATTATACCAGAACCTGGAAGTATCTGGTGAAGCAGTCCAGTTGGCAAATACTAATATAGCAATCATGGAACCAAAATAGATAATATCCTTCCACAAGGGTCTTGCAGTTTCAGATTGAGGCATATACATGGCTGTTGTGATTTTTTCCTTTTCCTCATTTCTAAATAAAAAGTGCATAATAGCACCTATAAGCACGCTAAAAATTATAGCTCCAAGAGCTCTTGCTATGCCAATCTCAATTCCTATAATGCGTGCAGTTAATATTATTGCCAGTACATTTATGGCAGGGCCTGAATATAGAAATGCGATTGCAGGACCAAGTCCTGCACCCATGCGGTAGATCCCTGAAAAGAGGGGCAGCACTGTACATGAACATACTGCAAGTACAGAACCTGAAACTGAACCTACACCATAGGCGAGAAACCTGTTTGCTGCAGGCCCAAGATATTTCATAACTGCTTCCTGCCTTACAAAAACCCCTATGGCTCCTGCTATAAAAAAAGCAGGTATAAGGCATAAAATAACATGCTCCTGAGCATACCATTTTGTTAAATATAAAGCTTCAAATATTGCATTATCAAAACGCACCCATCCCAGAGGCATATAATAGACAGCAAGGAAAAATCCGCCTATTAAAACAAGGGGTTTCCATTCATTTTTCCAGAACATGTTTAACTCCTGATATTGAAATTTTATCTGTTAAGCAGGGTTACGCCTTTTCCACTTTATCAACTCTGATGCAGTATAAATAAAAAGAGCTGTAAAAATAAACCCAAAGCTTACCATATGCGCAGAGGTGAAAGCTTCACCATATATAAATACTCCAATAATAAGCATCAGGGTAGGGGTTAAATACTGTATAAATCCCACCTGTGACAAGGGAATGGCCTTTGTTCCTTGTGCAAACCAGTAAAGAGGGAGTGCTGAAACTGCGCCTGAACCTATAATAAAAATATCCTGTATTAATAAACCACTGGCAAAAGCCCCTGTTCCTGCAATACCTTTGCTTGCAAGAAATATCAATGAAACAGGAGCCAGAAACAGGGTCTCCATTGCAAGGGATGTTATTGAATCAAGGTTGGCCATTTTTTTTATCAGCCCGTAAAAGCCAAAGCTGAAAGCTAATGAAACAGCAATCCAGGGAAATTCCCCATAGTCAAATGCAAGATAAAGAACACCTATGCAGGCAAAGATGAGTGCAATCCCCTGCATCATGCCAAGCCTTTCACCAAGCACAACCATTCCAAGAAAAATCATAACAAGTGGATTTATGTAATAGCCAAGGCTTGCCTGGACAATATTACCGGAACTGACTGCGTAAATAAATATAAGCCAGTTTATTGCAAGGGTAGTAGCACTAAGTATGACAGAGAGCCTCAATTTTCTTTTACAAAGAATTTCCCTGATAATTCCTGTTTTTCCTGTAGCAGCCACAAATATCATTGCAAATACACATGACCATATAATACGATGAGCAACAACTTCTATAGGCGACACAGATGCAAGCTGTTTCCAGTAGCCAGTGAGAATCCCCCAGGCAAAAAATGCGCTTACTGTGTATATGGTGCCTGTAAAAGCTGATGCAGGCTTGTCATCTTTTTCTGATTTCACACCCGGTTCTCCAACTTGGGAAATGGAGGCTTTAACCTCTTTGAATAAAACTACCTGAAACAGATTTTCCATTGTCAAGAAT
>JBBAGC010000035.1:0-10901 GCA_041655115.1 Spirochaetota bacterium
GCGGGAGGTATGGCTCTGCAAGGCGTTCCCCAATAAGATACGTGGGTTTATAATTAACTTTTCCTGGAATTACAAGAGGCTTTGATTTTTTCCATGAGAGTATAAAGTCTCCTGCCTTGTCGATTTTTATTTCTACTCCTTTGTGCGTATAGCGGTTTTCTTCAAAAATTCCAAAGCTGACCATGTTGGAAAGGCGGTTATTCATTCTGAAAAAATTCATTTCAGATTTTATGTCAGGTATTATTTCTTTTTTTGCAAATGGATCATAGTCGTCTTTTATATCAAAGGTTCTGGGGCCAAAAATTGATTCCTGCAGGACTTTTTTTATTCTGTTTAACTGGTTTTTTCTGCATATAATCAGGGTTTTTCTGTTTCTAAGAAAGTAGTTGTAGTAAAGGGGGAATTCTATTTCACCTACACTTATTCCTTTTATCCAGCTGAACATTTCATCTGCCAGGACAAATATTTGAGGCACCCCGGATTCAAGGTGCATTGTATCCTTTATTGTTTCAGGTGGAGCGCCAAACTGAATATATCCGGCAGGTGTTTTAGCCAGATATCCGCCTCTTGGTAATTTTTGAACCCCAGGCTCAATTTTTTCCAGCTTTCCTGGTTCCATTGTTTCCTCTCTTTACTTTAATTCTAATCAGTAAATATCTTCAGGATTGAATATTTTTTCTCCATCAACTGTTGCTGTGCCTTTATTCAAAGTTCTGTAAAAACAGCTTTTATACCCCTCATGGCAAGCTGCGCCTCCTTTCTGGATAACCTTTATAAGAAGGGTGTCATTGTCACAGTCAATTCGTATTTCCTGCACAGCCTGGGTGTGTCCGGATGTTTCACCCTTCATCCATAGCTTTTTTCTGGATCTGCTCCAAAAATGGGCGTAGCCGGTTTTAACTGTTTTTTCAAACGCTTCCCTGTTCATGAATCCAAGCATAAGAACCTGCCCATCCGCAGCGTCCTGAATTATAGCAGGAATTATGCCTTCAAGTTTATCAAAATCAATTTTAATTTTATTCATTATAGTTATTCTCAGGGTTAATAAATGATTATTTCTTTTCTTTATTATTGTCGACAGAGTTGTTTTATATGATTATTAAATGAATTGTCAATAAATGATTTTTTTTGTTAGTTTATGATTGTCTGATAAAAGGGGTTGTTGTTTTATAAAGTTTCGATTTGACGGAAGGTTTCTTTATAAATGAGACATAATTTTTTATCTTTTGTGTTTTATTATACTATTTTTTTACTTTCTCTTTTTATTGCAGTCATTCTTCTGGGGAAAAGAGCGGGGCATTCTTTCTCCATTTTGAAGAGAAGGCCTTCATCATTTTGTTTCCTGCCTGTGTTGTTCGTCTTTGTAATTAGTTTTAGTCCCAGAGCTGATATGTGTGTTTGTACATGGGGGTTTTCAGCAAGTTCCAGGTCTTTTGTGTAAAGGAAAAGATAACCGCCCTGTTTTAAAAAGGGAGCGCCTAATTCACAGGCTATGTAAATATCAGCCATTGCTCTGGAAAAGACCCAGTCAAAAACACCTCTGTACAGGTTGTTTTTTCCTTCCTCTTCAATGCGACAGCTTATGCCTTTTACATTGTTTATTTCACATTCTCTGGATGCGGAATTTACAAATTTTATTTTTTTATGATTTGAGTCAAAAAGTATTCCTTTTGATTCTTTTATAAACACAGAAAGAGGTATGCCCGGGATTCCTGCGCCAGTTCCAAGGTCAGCAAAGAATGTTCCACGTGGAACATTAAGCTTTATTACAGGAGCAATGCTTGCAATGATAAGGTTGTTTATTATTTCTACAGGAGACTTGTGCCCTGTGAGATTGAAGTTCTGGTTTCTTTTATGAACCAATGTGGCGTATAGGCCAAGTTTATCAGCCTGTTCTGTTGATAAGGGAAGGGATTCAGTGATAGTTGAGGAGAGTGTTTTAATTTGTTCCACGTGGAACCTCGTTTTTATTGTTTTTTATTACTTCAAGGTAAACCAGAAGTATGGAGATGTCAGATGGGTCAACTCCTGCTATTCTGGAAGCCTGTCCAAGGGTAGAGGGTTTTATTTTTTTCAGTTTTTCTCTGGCTTCGTTTTTTAATCCCTGGATTGCGTTGTAATCAATTGTTTCAGGGATTATACGGTTTTCCATTCTTTCTTTTTTCTCTATTTTTTCCATGTCTCTTTTTATGTATCCTTCGTACTTGATTTCCATTTCAATGATAGGCGATAAAACTTCATTAAAGCCTTCTCCCAGGATTTTGTGTATTTCTCTTATTGTTATGCCTGGTCTTTTTAGAAGCTTGTCAGCGCCTATTTTGCCTTTTACGTCAATGTCAGGATTTGCTTTTTTGAGTATATCAAATATTGTATTGTCAACATGGATGGTTTTGTTTTTGTAATCATTGATCTTTGAATCGATTTCTTTGTATTTTTCAATCATGTTTTTATATCTGTCTTCGGGTATTAACCCGCATTCATAACCATGTTTCATTAAACGTCTGTCAGCATTGTCCTGTCTAAGAAGCAGTCTGTGCTCAGCCTTTGATGTGAAAAGTCTGTAGGGCTCGTTTATTGTTTTTGTAATAAGATCATCAATAAGCACCCCTGCATAGGCCTCTGATCTTCCCAGGGTAAAGGGGACTTCTCCTTTTATTTTTTTTACAGCATTGATTGCAGCAATAAGCCCTTGTGCTGCAGCTTCCTCATATCCTGATGTCCCATTGATTTGGCCAGCATGGTAAAGGCCTGATATTTTTTTTGTTTCCAGGGTTGCATATAGCTCCTCTGGAGGTATGAAATCATATTCAACAGCATAGGCTGGTCTCATTACCTGCGCATCTTCCAGCCCTGGGATTGTTTTGATCATTTCAAGCTGTATTTCCTCAGGTAAAGATGAGGAGAATCCGTTTATATAAACTTCATTGGTATGCAGTCCTTCAGGTTCAAGAAAAAGCTGATGCTGTGTTTTATTTGCAAATTTAACAATCTTGTCCTCAATGGATGGGCAGTATCTTGTTCCTATTCCTTTGATTTTTCCGGAATAGAGCGGTGATCTGTGGATATTTTTTCTTATTATTTCATGGGTTTTTTCGTTAGTATAAGTTGTCCAGCAGGGGATAAGGGGTCTGTTAATTTTATCTGTGCAATAGGAAAAGGGTGTAGGAATTTCATCTGACTGCTGTGCTGTGCATTTGCTAAAATCAATGGAGGTGGAATTAACCCTGGCAGGAGTTCCCGTTTTTAAACGTTGTATGGTAAGCCCCAGGCTTTTAAGAGAATCGGATAATCCTTCGGATGAAAAGTCTGCAATGCGTCCTGCCTTTTCCTGGTATTCTCCAATGTGGATAAGACCCTTGAGGAAAGTTCCTGTACAGATAATTACAGCTGATGCTGAATGCTCCATTCCTCTTATGGTTTTTACACCTGATACCTTACGGTTTTCAACGATTATTGTTTCTACAATATCCTGAATAATGTGAAGATTTGGCTGGTTTTCCATAACTTCTTTTAACCGGAACTGGTATTCCTTTTTGTCTGCCTGGGCTCTTGGAGCCCATACTGCAGGACCTCTGCTTTTGTTGAGCATTTTAAAATGAATCCCTGTAAGGTCAATTGCTTTGGCCATTTCTCCACCAAGTGCATCAATCTCCCTTACAAGGTGTCCTTTGGCAAGTCCCCCTATTGCAGGGTTGCAGCTCAATTGAGCAATTGTATCCAGATTCCCTGTAATTATTGATGTTTTAAATCCCATTCTTGCTGAAGCAAGAGCAGCTTCAACTCCAGCATGTCCTGCTCCTATAATTATTATGTCATATTGACTATGCATTATTCTTCCCATTGATTTATTGATAAAGTTTTTGTGCTTGGCAGCAGTTGAACTTATAGCATTAATTAAATTAATGCATTCTGTGGGCAATAAAAAATTATGACAAATGATTAATTCTGTAAAAAAATAAAAACTTTAATGTGACTGGGGATACATAGGAATAAAAATTGTTGACGTAGTACGTTAATTAGCATCATCTTTGGTTCCTGATAATTGTTTTTACCTGTTGAATATGGCATGGTGAAATGGCTTTATCAGGAATGGTTGTTTTAAATAAAAAAAACTTAAATGGAAAAATAATGAATATAGAGGTAAAAAACGATCAAAATATACTCGTAGTTGATGATGATCCACTTGTCAGAAAGGTGCTTCAAAAGCAGCTTGCTGCTTTTGGATATAATGTTGAAACAGCAAATGATGGCAGTACCGCACTTGATATGTTAAGGTTGTCATCTTATGATCTTGTGCTTACTGATCTTCAAATGCCACGTCTGGGTGGACGACAGCTTCTTGAGTCTATGTCTAATGATTTTCCTGAAATTCCAAAAATTGTATTAACTGGTTATGGAACCAATGATGATATAATTGCTGCTTTAAAGTCAGGAGCCTATGATTTTTTGTACAAGCCTATTGATGATTTTGAGCTGTTGGAGCATTCAATAAAAAGGGCAGTGGAGAGCAAAAAATTAAGAGAGGAGAGAATCCGTCACCAGGCTTTACTTGGGAAAATTAATGAAATAATATCCATGCTCAATAGTGGAAAGAGTACTGAAGAAATTTTTAGTATGCTTAATATTTCCTTAAAAAAAATTATTCCCTTTGATGGTATGGTGCTTGGCCTTTTGAATGAAACAAATACTTTTCTTAATGTTGAAAATGTTTTCTTTAACCAGAGCTATTGTTATGGTATTATACATAAAGGGGACAGGTTTCTGGTTTCAAGTTTGAGCATAAGTCCAATTTTTACAGAAGGAGCAGGGATAATAAATGTCAGGGATCTTGGTGTTTATGTAAAAGGGGCTAAAGGCGACGATGTTTTAAAGGATCTTTTAAGCAATGGCATTAACTCAATTCTCTTTGTGCCCTTGATGATAGGAGAGCAGGCGAGAGGTATTCTTTTTTTTGTTTCAGCAAAAAAATCTGCTTTTGCAGACTATCATATCACATTTGTTGAGTCTATTGCTGGTCAGATTTCTTTGAGTGTGCAGCGTGCCGAGCTTATGAAGGAGATTGAAAACAACTCCATAAATCTGGAGAAGCAGGTAAAGGAAAGAACAGAGGAAATTCGCAAAACTCAAAGAGCCACAATATTTGCCCTTAGCAGTATTGTTGAGGCCAGGGACTTTGAAACAGGAAATCATCTTGAAAGAATGAGAAATTATTCTGTGCTGCTTATGCAGCTTTACAAATACAGGGAGGATCATGCTGAAATAACAGGACAATTTTTAAAAGATTTATATGATTCTTCCGTACTTCATGATATAGGTAAGGTTGGAATTCCTGACAATATACTTTTAAAAAAAGGTTCTCTATCTGTTGAAGAGTTTGAAAAGATGAAGACTCACACTCAAATTGGATACAATGCCCTTAAAAAAGCATCGCATGATTTGGGGTCTGATTCATTTTTAAACATGGCAATGGACATAGTTCTTTTTCATCATGAGAGGTGGGATGGTGCAGGTTATCCCGTAGGGCTTAAGGGAGAGAATATTCCCTTGAGTGCAAGGGTGGTTTCCATTGGAGATGTTTATGATGCGCTTACTTCAGAGAGACCCTATAAAAGAGCTTTCAGCCATGAGGAAGCAGTTGAAGTAATGAAGGGTGAATTGGGAAAATTTGACCCTTATCTTTTTTCACTTTTTTTGAAACATGCAAAAGAGTTTGATGAAATACGTATCAAGTATTCTGATGAAATTGGGAATGGTAAATAACAATGTATCAAAGAAATGCAGGCTTTAGATTTGGTGGTCCTATTACACCTGTAGTAAAAAAACTGATGTTATTCAATGGGGCTGTTTTTATTATTCAGCAGATTGGTGGAATTTTTGCACCTGGGTTTTTAGAGTCAGTTTTTGGTTTAAGTCATGCAGGGGTTGCTAAAAATTTTATGTTGTGGCAGCCTTTCACATATATGTTTCTTCATGGAGGATGGCTTCATATAATTTTTAACCTTATAGCTTTGTGGATGTTTGCTGGTGAAGTTGAAAACATTCTGGGAGAGAAGAAGTTTTTGAAATTTTATCTTCTTTCCGGTCTTGGAGCTGGTTTTTTTATTGCAATGATGAATTATTATATTTTTGTCCGGCTTGGTTCCTCACCTGTAACCATAGGTGCTTCAGGAGCGGTTTATGCAATATTGCTTGCATATGGAATATCCTGGCCCAACAGGGAGGTTCTTCTTTACTTTGTTCTTCCTGTTAAAATGAAATACCTCCTTATTGGTTTTGGGGTTATGGAATTTTTTGGTACATTGTCAAGCGCTTCCGGAACAGGGGGTGGCATAAGTCATATAGGACATTTGGGTGGATTGATATGTGGCTTTTTCCTTTTTAAAATAATGCGCTCAAGGGGATTTTCATCAGCAAAGGGAAAAAGTTCTATTCTTGGTGATTTTGAAAGAAAGAGACAGTTAAAGAAAAAGCAGAATGAAATTAACACCCGCATTAAGGCAAAAAAAATTATTGATAGCTCTCTGGAGAAAATTGCAAGAGGAGGAATGAGCTCCCTTACCCCTGATGAAAAGAAGCAGCTTGAATGGGCAAGGAGACATTTCTATCCTTCAAAAAATGATACAATGCATTGAAATTGATGTATTTAATACCATTTTATTTTAGGAGGGCAGATCTTTTCATAACTGCCTAATCCTTAAAGTGCAATATATTACATTGGAGTAATATCGCTCTTTGTTAGATGAGCGTAATTTGATCTGCCCCAAACCCTCTAAATTAATTACTTGCCAATATTACCCCTTTTTAAAACAATTGTTTTATAGCGTTAAAATAAACTTATGAAAATTAAAGGTGGAATATATGAATTATTTTAAAGGCACAGATGACTATATCATATCAAAGGATTTAAGGGATAATGTGAATGTTTCCATAGCACTTCAAAGGCCTCTTATTGTAAAGGGTGAACCTGGTACAGGGAAAACCCTTCTTGCACATGCTATTGCAAAGGGTCTTGGTAAAGATTTTTTTATATGGAATATTAAGTCTACAACAAAGGCTCAGGAAGGTCTTTTTGTATATGATACAGTGCAAAGGCTTAATGATGCGCGTTTTGGTGATCATGATATTTCTGATATAAAAAGATATATAAAGCTTGGCAAGCTTGGTGAGGCATTCAGTTCCGAAGATCAGGTGGTTTTGCTAATAGATGAAATAGACAAGGCAGATATAGAATTTCCGAATGACCTGTTAAATGAACTGGATGAAATGAGCTTTTATATTCCTGAAACAAAAGAAACAATAAAAGCAAAAACCCGTCCTATTATTATAATAACATCCAATAGCGAAAAGGAACTCCCTGATCCTTTTTTGAGAAGATGTATTTTCCATTATATTGAATTTCCGGATCAGGAGCTTATGGAGGATATTGTTCGTGTACACTTTCCGGAAATAGAAAAAAAATTACTCAGGGAAGCATTAAAGAAATTCTACTGGATAAGAGAATTTGATATGCTTAGAAAAAAACCTTCAACAAGTGAGCTGATTGACTGGCTTCAGGCCTTGCAGATTGGCGGTATTCCTGCTAAAAAAATTGAAAGTGAAATTCCATTTTTAGGAACGCTTCTTAAAAAATCAGAGGATATTGAGCTTGTTCAGAAGTCAGGAAAGTCCCATTATGCCTATAGTTCCAGTATGAGGACCAGGGATGTTTATTAATTTTTTCTTTAACCTTAAATCAAGGGGAGTGCCTGTATCAATTCATGAATGGCTTACCCTTCATGAAGCTTTAATGCTTAATCTCAATGATTCCAGCCTTACATCTTTTTATCATATGGCCAGATCAATTCTTGTTAAAAACGAGATTATGTATGACAGATATGACATGGCTTTCCTTGATACATTTGAGGATATCAATACCACAGATGAGATGTTAGATGAAATACTTGCAGGTCTTAAAAAGGTAAAGGAACTTCATCTGTCTGAAGAGGAAAAAAAGCAGATTGAACAGCTTAACCTTGATCAGATCCTTAAAAATTTTGAAGAGCAGATGAAGCAGGGTCATTATAAAGATCATGTTGGTGGCAACCAGGCCATAGGAACTGGAGGCCGTTCAACCCAGGGAGCGTGGGGATATAATCCTGCAGGCATTAGAATAGGTCAGGGTGAGTCAAGGCACAAAAGAGCTGTACAGATTGCGGAAAAGCGAACCTTTAGGAATTATTCAAGTGATATTACCCTTGATACCAGGCAGATGAGAGTGGCACTTTCTCACCTTAGATCGCTTTTGCCCATGGGACAGGGTGAAAAACTTGATCTTAAAAAAACCATAGATGAGACCTGTAAAAACGCAGGTGAAATTGAGCTTGTCTGGGAAACAAAGGAAAAGAAGAGTTCCAAGGTTATGCTTCTTATGGATGTGGGTGGCTCCATGACTCCTTTTTCTGAATTAGCTGAAAGGCTTTTTTCTGCTGCTTCTTCACAAATAAGCAGGTTTAAACATTATTATTTTCACAACTGTTTTTATCAGGATTTATGGACTGATATGGAAAGGAACAAGTCTATTTCAACACTGGATATGCTTAAGAGTGAAGATTCAGATTACAAGGTAATAATTATTGGTGATGCGGAAATGGCTCCATCTGAGCTGACCTGGGCTAATGGGGCTATTGATTACTGGTATTATAATGAAACACCGGGTATTGTATGGATGCAAAGGCTTAAGGAGAAGTTTAAGGATGTTATATGGCTTAATCCTCTTCCCAAGAGATCATGGGAATATGTTCATTCAATAAGGATGATAAGGAGTGTTTTCCCCATGTTTGAGCTTACACTTGATGGGCTTGATGAAGGTGTTAAGTTTTTAATGACAGGCAAGTGCAGCCTTTATGATGTAAAAAAGCATTAGTATGTGAATGAAAATATTAAGCTGATCTATATTCAGGATCAGCTTAATATTGATTAGTATGGTTTATTTTTTATGTTTATATCCCTTGTCAACAGGGAGGTTGCTTTTTGAAGCTGATGATTTTGCCAGCTCATCGCATCTTTCATTTAAGGGATTGCCTGAGTGTCCTTTTACCCATACAAAGGATACATTTAATGGTTTAACAAGCTTAAGGAGTTCGCTCCATAGATCAGGATTGATAGCAGGTTCTTTGTTGCTTTTGATCCAGTTGTTTTTTTCCCAGCTTTTAGCCCAGCCTTTGTTTATGCCATTTACCACATAGCTTGAATCGCTGTATATTGTTACTGGTTTGTCTTTTGGGTCCAGTTCTCTTAATGCTGCAATTACGCCCATAAGCTCCATTCTATTGTTTGTAGTCACCCGGAAGCCACCAGAAATTTCTTTTTTTTCATTATTATAAATAATCACTGCACCATAGCCTCCAGGACCAGGATTTCCAAGGGAGCCACCATCTGTATAGATGGTTATTCCATCTGTATTTGAATCAAGGCGGGGTGTATGGCTGTTTTTAGTCTGTGAAGTGTTAAAGGCTGCAGAGTTGAGCCACTCCTCAGCATCTTTAAGACTTACGAAACCTTTGTAAACAGCGCCTTGAAAGCCATCTATTTCAGCTTTTGCATCTGCCCAGTTAAAGTATATCCCTGGTTTGCGACCGCGTTTTACAGCATAAAACTTTTTAGGAGCCATTGATTCCTCATGATTAAAAATTTATTTTATCTTTCGCCAGTCCTTGCCTTTGTTATCAAGGCCAAGCTGTCCGCCTGGATTCATGATATTGTTTGGATCAAAATGTTTTTTTAATGTTCTAAGCACATCCATCTGCTCTTTGCCAAGGTGGTCCTCCATCCATGAACCTATCATTTTTCCCACACCATGGTGATGGCTTAAAGAACCGCCACTTTTGTTAATAGCATCAATTATACCTGTTTGAAAATCGGTATAATCTTTTAAATCTTTTTCTTTCATTATATAAATGAAGTAGAGGTTTGTGCCCTGGGGGTAAAAGTGTGATCCATGTGTCATGCAGATTGTTTGAGGTCTTGCTTTTATAAATTCCCTTACTTCCTTGTGAATTTTATGGAGATTTTCCCATGTTACAGATGTTTCAAGTGTGTCAATCAATACACCGTAATCCTGAAGGTCTTCTCTCAGATAGGGGTCCTGGTAGCGTCCAGGTTCCCACATTTTTGTAGGGAGCCCTGTAATGTACATTCCATTGTGTTTACGGCAGATTTTTTTAACCTGTTTTTTTATATTGCGCGCAAAGGTTTTTTCCCCTTCGCATGACCCTAAAAAAAGCGATCGTTGCATGGGTTTATATCCACGGAGCTGCATTCCCTTGTCAAGAATGGTTCCGTCAATTCCGTAAAGTTTAAGGCCAATATGTGTTTCTTCTTCATCTGATATGCGAAAAACAGCAGGCATTCCAAATTCAGCCTGAGTAATTTCTCTGCCAGCATTTATTGCATCTTCAAATGTGGGAAAAATAAAACCAAATCTTTGTTTGTTCCTGGGCATGTGTCTGAAAATTTTTAGTGTAAGCTCTACCAAAACACCAAATGTACCCTCGCTTCCTTTCATTATGTCATTGACCTTGGGTCCTGTTGCAGTTGCAGGGTAGGCGATTGTTTTAAATGATCCAGCAGGGGTAATATATTCCTGGCTTATTACAAGGTCATAGGCGTCACCATAGTAGGATGATGCCTGACCTGAACCAAGAGTGGAAACCCATCCACCTGCAGAGGAGAATTCAAAGGATTGAGGAAAATGGCCACATGTGTAGGGAAGCTTTGTTTTGAAAATTTCAGGAGCCCTGTTTAATGCATCTTCAAGTGCCGGACCCATTATTCCTGCTTCAACAGTTACTGTTTGATTAAGTTCATTAACTTCAATAATTTTGTTCATGTGCGTATTTAGTACAAGTGTTATTCCTCCCTTT
>JBBAGC010000036.1:0-10879 GCA_041655115.1 Spirochaetota bacterium
TGTCAAACAGCATTGCTGACTTGAAAGAGAGGCTTGGTCGTATTATTGTAGCTGATACCAGGGATGGCAAGCCTGTTTCTGCAGCTGATATAAAAGTTCATGGTGCAATGGCAGCCCTTTTAAAAGATGCGCTCAAGCCTAATCTTGTGCAAACACTTGAAAATACACCTGCAATAATTCATGGCGGTCCATTTGCAAATATAGCACACGGGTGTAATTCAATTGTTGCAACAAAAATGGCAATGGCTCTTTCTGATTACGTTGTTACAGAAGCAGGTTTTGGTGCAGATCTGGGTGCGGAAAAATTTCTCGATATCAAGTGCAGATATGGCGGTTTAAAACCGGACTGTGTTGTGCTTGTGGCAACTGTCAGGGCATTGAAGATGCATGGGGGAATGGCTAAAACTAATTTGAAAAAGGAAAATTTAGATGCACTTTCAAAAGGGATGGAGAATCTTGAAAAGCACCTTGAAAATATAGATAAATTTAACCTTCCTGTTGTTGTAGCAATAAACCGATTCCCTGATGATACTGCAGCTGAGCTAAAAGTAATCAGTGATTTTTGCACAGAAAAAAAAGTTGAGTTTTCTCTTTCTGAAGTATGGGAAAAAGGTGGAGAAGGTGGAGAAGATCTTGCACAAAAGGTTGCAGCAATTGTTGACAGCAACAGGGATAATAATTTTCAATATTTATACGAGCTTGATTTGTCCATAAAAGATAAAATTGAAACAATTGCAACAGAGCTTTATGGCGCAGATGGAGTTACCTATAGCGGTGCAGCATTAAAGAAAATTGATGGCTTTATTTCAAAAGGCTATGGGAAGCTCCCTGTGTGCATAGCAAAAACACAGGCTTCCCTTTCTGATGATCCTCTGCTTGTTGGAAGGCCAAGGGGTTATAATGTAACAGTAAGGGATGTTACCCTTTCAGCAGGAGCTGGTTTTCTTGTGGTGCACACAGGTGAAATAATGACTATGCCTGGTCTGCCAAAACGTCCGGCAGCTCAGGATATTGATGTGGATGATAATGGCGTTATAACAGGCCTTTTTTAGGCAGATATGTCTTACTATGTTTACATGCTGGAGTGCACATCAGGTAAATACTATACCGGGTATGCGATAAATCTTGAAAAAAGATTAAAGCAGCATGTTTCAGGCAAAGGGGGGGCTAAGTTTACACGTTCATTTCGCCCCCTTAAACTGCTTGCTGCATGGGAAATAACAGGAGCAAAAGGTGATGCCATAAGAATTGAACTACTTATAAAGTCCAGGACCAGGGATGAAAAAATAGCACTGATTAAAAATCCAGTGAACCTTATAGAAATGATAGCAGAAAAATACGCAGATAATAATATAGGAATAAAATTAATCCCGGTTGATAATATAGCTTTATAAAGGTGAAACATGGAGCATTGCATAATTAAAAAAATATGTTAAATTATTTACAGGATTAAATAATCTGTATAAATAAAAAGCATGGTTTATGGAGAAATTAATGGCAAAAATAATTGATGGGAAAGAGATAGCCTCTGAAATAAAAGACGAGCTTAAATTAAAAGTGGAAAAATTAAAACAGGAATATGGCTCTGTTCCAGGACTGGCTGTTGTACTTGTTGGTGATGATCCTGCTTCAGCGGTTTATGTAAGAATGAAAGGCAAGGGCTGTGATGAGGTTGGTTTAAGATCGTTTCAATACATACTTCCTGAAGAAACAACAGAGATTGAACTTCTTGGGCTTATTGAGGAGCTTAATACCCAGGATGAGGTGGATGGCATATTAGTACAACTTCCCCTGCCAAAGCATATCAATGAAACAGCAGTTATTTATGCTATAAATCCAAATAAGGATGTTGACGGGTTTCATCCTGTGAATACAGGTAAACTGGTAATAGGTGATGATGGTTTATTTGCATGCACTCCGCTTGGCTGTCAGGAGATGATATACCGGAATGTAAAGGATTTAAAGGGCAAGCACCTGGTTGTTGTTGGAAGGAGTAATATTGTTGGCAAGCCGGTTGCCAATATGATGCTTCAAAAGAATGACAGGGCTAATTGTGTGGTAACTGTATGTCATACAGCTGCAAAAGATTTATCTGTTTATACACGGGAGGCTGATATCCTGGTAGTTGCAGCAGGCCGTCCAAATACTGTAACAGCTGATATGGTAAAAGAAGGAGTAGTTGTTATAGATGTAGGTGTTAACCGAATTTCTGACCCAGAAAATCCTGAAAAGACCAGGCTTGTGGGAGATGTATCTTTTGAAGAGGTGGCTGAAAAGGCTTCAGCAATAACCACTGTTCCAGGCGGAGTAGGCCCAATGACAATTGCAATGCTTTTGCAAAATACTGTAAAGGCTTTTGAGATGAAAAAGAACAGAAGTAATGCCTAAAAAATATATGAAATAATATTTTCATGAAACACTTCTGTGTATAAACAAAAGAGGCTGCCAATTGGCAACCTCTTTTGTTTATATTTTTATTTTAATCAGTTGTGTTCATCCTTTTCCAGATGAGGGAAAAGCGGAAACCATTTTACAAAAATCATGTAAATCAAAATCATTGTTGCAAAAGCTCCGAAAGTAATGCCCCATTCTGCGATTGTTGGCATATATGATGTAAATCCTTTCCATGGAAAGTTTGGTGCAGAAAAACCGTGGAGCAGTACACTAAGCTTGCTTGTAACAATTGCTATAATTCCACTGGAAGCACCAATTACCATAAATTTTTCCTGGTTCCTGAATTTCCCAGGATTAAGGAGAACTATGGCAACTACACAAAGAATAAGCTCAAGAACCAGCATCCATACACCGTAGTATCCGCCCCACATGTCAAAGAATTCCCTTCCTGACATAGGTGCATAATATGTGATGGCTTTATACAGATCAAATAATCTGAAAATAAAGTAGCCTATGAAAATTGTTCCGGAAATACGTGTAAGAGTCTGGAAAGTTTCCATTGGCACATATTCTTTTTTCATTAATTTGCCTGCAATATATGGAACCATAACCATAAAGGATGTTCCTCCAGCCATTGCTGCAACTACAGCAAGGTAGAAAAAGTATGGAGAATACCAGACTGCTTTTCCATAAAGAACTCCCCACATTCCTCCTCCAAGGGAACCCTGGTGAAAAAATGAAAGAAATGTTCCACCAGCTGCCATTGTCCACATAAGAAGGTGCATGTAATGTGCTATTGCTTTAATTACCTTGTTTTTAATAAGCACTTTGTGTTCAAGAATTGTGGGAACAAGCTCCACAAGAAGAATACAAAAGTATAGGGATAAACAGAAAAATACTTCTGTTAGCATTGAAGCCGGATATACCCCTTTACCCCAGTTGGGATAGGCAAAGCCAAACCAGGCTCTTATTGGCTGTCCCAGGTCAAAAAGGAGAAATACAAAAGTAAACAGGTAACAGAGAAATCCAATAAGAACTGTAGAGTTAATTATTGGTTTTAGTCTATCCACTCTGAAAATATAGAGGAAATAACCTGTTGTAAATGCTCCTCCACCAAGGGCTACAAGACCAAGGTCTCCTATAATCCATGCACCCCATGCAAAGTTGTTGTCCATGTCTGTATAACCAAGACCCCAGCCAAGTATCTGGATTGCAAAGATGCCGAAAATTACGACAAGAGTCAAGAGTATAGCAAGTGCTATCTTCATGTTCTTTGAAGTGTCGTTATAAAAATTTTTTATAAACTCAATCATTATCAAATCTCCTCATTCTCCCTGGTTTAGGAGTTCTTCTCAAACCGCATCATATCGCGGAGCCATTTCTGACTTGTCAGATAGTATACCTTTGGATTAGGAAATTGCTTGATCTTTAGAAATGCTTTCCTTTTGTCTTCAGGCAGGTCGTCTATGCTGTTGGTAAGGCGAAGAGCTTTATCGCTTGCCACAAGCTTTGCTACTTCTGATTTAGGATCATCAAGATCTCCAAAAACTATTGCACCAACCGGACAGGCTTCCTGACATGCTGTTTTATAAACAGGCGCGTTAATATCAAGATTTCCATTAGCAACAGATTCATCTCTTGCCTGCTTCCATCTGTGGCTGCAGAATGTACATTTTACTATTGTACCACGCGATGCTACGGAAACATCAGAGTTTAATGAGTTTTTGAAATTACCTTCATATTTGGGTTTCCACCAGTTGAATACGCGAGCTTCGTATGGGCAGGCTGCCTGACAATATCTGCATCCAATGCACCTTGACCAAATCTGGCTAACAACACCGTCATCACCAACATCAGTGGCTACAACCGGACACACAGATACGCATGGAGGATCCGGATTTTTGGGATCATTCCCTTCACACATCTGGCACATCTTGGGAATAAATGCTGCTCTTACATCAGGGAATTTTGCGTCTCTGTCATTAGTTACTTTCATGAGTTCAAGAAAAGCAACCCTTTTTGGTACATCCGAGTCGTCTTCAAAAATAGGCATATTGTTTTCCTGGCTGCAGGCAATTGCACACTGACCGCATCCTGTGCATTTATCCAGGTCTATTGCCATTCCCCAGCGTCTTTTCATAGCTACATCTTTAACTGTCATATTTTACCTCTTAACCAATTTTAACACGTGTTGACCACCAGTCTGCTCTTCCTGTCAGAGGGTCAATTTCACTGGACATAATTTTTTTAGGATTTACACCTTTTTTATTGCCGTATCTGGTGTATGATTCATGTCCAAAGCCAAGCGGTATGGCTATTGTATCAGGAGCTACTGTATCTGTTAAATGAACATAAACTTTCCCGATTTTTCCTCTGGCTGACTGTAATACAATGGATTTGTTTTCAGAAAGCCCATATTTTTTCCCGGTTTCCCTATTAACCTGCACAAGGAGTTTTTCTTTATAGTAATGACTTGGGTCAATAGTTTTGTGGACATAGGGGAAAGCAAGCCCGTCTCCGTCACCTACCATTGGAATTTCCATTGGTATCAGAGTAAGAGGGAATTCGTTATTTTGAGCTATGTTCTTTTCGAGAGTTTCAATGCTTTCTTTAACCTTATCAGTGTTGTAGGAAAAGCTTCCATTAGTAGCTGTTTCCCTTCCTGCCAATGTATTTGCCTTTAAGCCTGATTCAAAGGGGAATATATTTTTTGTTTTATCAATCATTTTAGCTAAGGTTATAATAATATCCCTTGCGTCTTTGGATTCTTCAAAAGATTTAACAACCGGTTTGTTATCAGATGAGCCGGATTCAAAATAGGTCATTGAAGGAAGAATGTAATCTGCAAAGGCAGCACTGTCATTCATAATAGGATTTAAAGATACAACAAAGGCATTTTCCATCTTCTTCTTTAATTCATCACCAAAAACACTCTTGTACACAGGGTTTGAATTGTTGAGAAAAAGCATGTTAAATGCGCCATCTTTTATAAAAGCGTCAAGTCCGCTAAACTCCGCATTATATGAAATAGCACTGTTTCTTTTTATTTCAACTGCCTTTGTTTTTACCAGAGAGTTAAGGCAGTACACTCCAAGTATTTCAGCAGAAGAAGCGCTTGTGCCTATGCCGCCTTTACCAGCAATAGCAACAGGATTTTTTGCTTTGTAGAACTCTTCAGCTGTTTCTTTTATCTGATCCTCACCAAGCCCTGTAACAGAGGCAACTTTTGAAACAGGGTAGTTGTTGATAATCATCTGCGCCCATCTTCCAAATTCAGCACCACTGGAATTGAGCCTTTTTGATGTAATAAGGTAATTTGCTATTCCAAAGGCAAGTACAGCTTCTGTTCCTGGTTTAAGCGGTAGCCATCTGTCAGCTGCTGAGGCTGTTCTTGTGCTGATTGTGTCAGCATGAACAAGCTTAACTCCTCTTTCTTTCCAGTTAACATAGGATTGACGTACGTCACTGATATTGCCCCATCCTTCAATAAGCCTTGCTCCAAAGCTTAGGATGTAATCTGCTTTATTGAAATCATAGTCAATGTAACCATTAAGTACAGGCGTTTCAAGAGATTTGAGGCCTGCTTCGTAGTAAACATTTTTACTGCCTGCTGTTGATACAAATTGATCCATCATAATAGAAGATAAAGATTCATTTTTGTTTATAGCAGCAATTGTACTTCCTTTTCCTTCACTTAAAAGTGAATTGAGTCTTGTGGATATGTCTTTTAAAGCCTGATCCCATGATACAGGTTCGAATTTTCCTGAGCCCTTGGCGCCTGTGCGTTTTAAGGGGCTTTTTATCCTTTCCGGGTGGTAAAGGAGCTGTAGGGAAGTTTGACATGAGGGGCAAAGCCCTTTATCAGATTGAAGCTGTAAAGCCCTTTCGCCTATTTTTCTTACTCTAACATTGCATCCAAAGGGGCAGGCGTCATTAGCAGCAGATACAAATTTTTCCAGGCCTTTAGGCACTACTTGCTGATCCTGTGTCCATTCTACAGACATCTGGAATCCCAGGAAAGGAGCTCCGGAAAAAACCCAACCTGTGAGACCGCCCGCAAGGGCACCCCCGCTGATCTTTAAAAAGTCCTTTCGTTCTATTTTTTTCATAAGATTAACTTACTCCTCTCAAAGTTTGATTATTAGTCGTGACATACAGCACATTTGTTGCTTAGCTTGAGAGCTGTATGACAGTCCATGCATGGGCCCATGGGCATCTTCCCTTTAATAAGAGAAGTGTTTACAGATCCAGCTTTATCTCCATGGCAGGAGGTACATCTTGCTTTTTTTGTGCCATCTTCATATTCGGCTTCCATAACAACCTTATGGCTAAAATAAACAAGATCTGGCTGTTTGGCATATGCAGTCCATGGTTTGTCACTATCTGCATAGTTGTCGAACATTGATTTTCTTCTTGGGATAGTCCGATCCGTAGATGCAGTAACACCATCTCTTTCGTGGCAAGAGGTGCAATCTCCTACTGTGGGTATTCCAAGGAATCTCCCATTGTCTTCGTATCCGTGGCATACGGTGCAATCGCTAATCCCATAATTCTCTACATGAGTTTTGTGGCTGAAGGGGATCTCTTTAACAGCTTGTGCCTGCATAATGCTGTCGCACCCTTTAACGGAGAGAATATATGAGCCTATAGTTAAGATTATAAAAGGGGTAAAAAAAAGCAGCAATGAACGTCTCACAAAAATTCTCCTTTGTTTTTATTTTTGAAAGAGTTGTAATTCTTTACACCTGAAAAGTTTTAACTTAATGGAACCGGTGGTAAAACTACATCTGTTTCACCTTTGTTTATATTTTTTCAATACAAAGATAAAAATATTTTTGGATAAATGTCAATCAAAATTAAAAAAAAGTCATGTTTCACAGGAAGATATGAATAAAATTTTAATATTCTAAATTTTTCTTTCAGGAATACTTGTACATTTTGGAAAATATATAAAGATTCTGAATCTAATTCTGTTCCTGCATTGTTTTGGTTTCTTCTTTTGTATTGTTAAAAATTTCACATTGCCCGGATATATACCCCATTTCATCAAATTTAGCATTGATATACTGTGTTGTATGGCTTTCAAGAGGGAAGTATATTTCTCTGGTTGTCTGTTCTGTGTTTATTGTTTTGATGTAACACCTGCATTTGTCGCATGTATCAACCCTGTACTCTTCTTCATCATCTATGCTGAAATATTGAAGGGTTTCATGGTTGGTGTTTTCACAAAAAGGACAGTAAATTCTTTTTGATGCCCATTTGTGATTGCAAAATCCACAAATTAAAAAGCGTTTGCCATCTTTTTCAAAAACAGACAATTCCGGCATTGATCCACAAACAGGACAATATCCTTTTTCCCATTTGGTGTTTTCCAGATATGGTGAAATTTTTTCAGAAAAAGAAATCAGGGAAGGCTTAAGAGAATTAAACACCAGAAACCCAGTAATTTCTTTATTAATTTGGTATTTTTCATTTATCATTTCAAAATATGATTCATCTTCTTTAATAAACGAGTCAAAAAGCTCTTTTGGGATGATTTTACCATCCTGTATAAGAGATGATAATTGTTTTATAGCATTCGATATTTCATCATCCTTTATTTCTTTATTGGACATTAAATCAATAATATCCAATAAAAGTGTTTCAGATGCTTTATAATCCAGTTGAAATTGAGAAATATTAACAAGTGGAAATTTTTCTTTAATTTTAAGTGCTAAAATTTCATCTGAAATGGTGAATTCAGGGAGGCTAATGAGAGCCTTTGTTTTTTCCTGTAAAATAAAGATCTGCTCATAAAGGTTGAGCATCTCTTCTAACCCAGGTTTTTTATTTTTTATTTCTTTAACTGCTGTTTTTATGTGTTTAATATTGGTTTCTGCTACATTCATAATATAGGCTCTCTATTAGTTTTTAATTAAAGGCACACCTGGCTATAAAATTTTACGGCTATTTGTTTATTGTTTCTGTATCAGCGTCTGCTGTGACAGACACTACATTCGTTGTCCATTTTATAAGTGGTGTGGCAGTCTATGCACTGATCCATTAATTTCCCGCCACTTAATGTTGGTAAACCTGTAGATTTTACCTTATCTTCATGACATGGTGCACATCTTAATTTTGTTGATCCATCATCAAGGGTTGTTGATAAAGCTACTTTGTGGCTGTAATATACATTTCCCTGATCTTTTGGACGCGATTTCCATGGTTTATCCTTGTCTGTGTAATTATCAAATATGGATTTTTTTCTGGGCATAGTGCGATCCGTAGTGGTTAGCTTCCCGTCACGCTCATGGCAGGCAGTACATTCCCCTATGGTTGGGGTTCCCTGAAAAAGACCATGTACGCTGTATGTATGACAGGTTTCACATTTATCAATATTATAATTTTCAACGTGAGTTTTGTGGCTGAATGGGATATTTAAACCTTCTTTCTCTTTTGATGAAACAGTACATGAAACTGCAAAAAGTACCAATAAAGAGAAGATGAAAATGTTGACTGTAAAAATTACTAATGAACGTTCCATTGTAATCTCCTTTTTTTCATCACCAAAGTCAGTTAAAAACAGAGCTTTGGTATTTTTAATTGAAGAACGCAATAATTTTAATTAGATCCTATGAAAATGATAAAATCAGTAAATTTTTAACCGGCTTTTATCCTGGCTTGTCAGTATATATGTAATGACTAAAAGGATTTACTGAAAAATTTCAAGTACCTGATAGTGTAAATTTAATCACCGCTATTGTATATATACAATAGCGGTGATTATGGTTTAACCTTAATCAGGCCATTAAACTTCTATTTTTGCTTAAATTCTTTTCAGCTTGCGCAAGATCATGATACAACTCTCTTTTGTGTGTAATAAGGAAGATAACCCTTACGCTGTCTGTATCAAGAAGGGCAGCATCAGGGAATTCCTTTTTCACTATAGCGAGTCTTTCATTAGCTAATGCAAGCATTTTGCCCCTTTCGCCAAAGTTCATGGCAGCTGTGGGGCATGTTTTTACACAAATAGGCATAATGTCCTTTTCTACTCTTTCAAGGCACATGTCGCATTTGTTAATAATACCTGTTTCTTCATTTCTTCTGGGTATATCGTATGGACAGTATTCTTTCATCATAAGGAAACCATCCTGAGAAATTTTCCTGGTTTTCTCTGTAAAAATTACTGCTCCTGTGTCCTTATCCACTACAACAGCACCCTTAACATGAGCATCAGCTGCTAGTTTGCATAAAGGCTCTATGCAGTGGCGGCACTGATCTGGAAAGAAGTTCCATATTACACGATCCCTGTCTTTAAATTCGCTAAACCTGACAAGTTTATAGTTTCGGGAATTAAGATCAGGAGGATTTTGGTGACTTCCCCATTCAAGCTGTTTTGTATAATTGGCATCAAATCCCTGCCATTCTTTACATGCAACCTGGCATCCCCTGCACGCTGTGCAGCGTGATGTATCTATGAAAAATGTCTTACTCATGGTCTCCTCCGTCTTTTATTTCAACATAGGAAAGCTCTTTAAGTTCGTTCGGATCAGCTTTCCTGATATTAACCTGGCAAGCCTTGTATTCAGGAATAGATGTGTTTGGATCACCTGAATAAAGTGTAAGCCGGTTTGTAGCATCACCTATACCAGGTTTGGTCCATCCGAATGCAAAAGGCATACCTACCAGGTGAACAGTTTTTCCCTGTACCTTAAATGGAACAATACGAACTGTTACCATTGCCACTGCTTCGCAACGTCCCCTGATGCTTTCAAGAATAACCGGGTCACCGTTTTTAATTCCTTTTTCTTTTGCAAGCTCATGGCTCATTTCCACATAAAGCTGTGGTTCTGCTTCAAGAAGGGATGGAACATTTCTTGTTTCACTACCACCGCACCAGTGTTCTGTTAAGCTGTATGTGGTAAGAACTATTGGATATTTTGGATCACCTGCAGGTGCTATCCTGTCCCCAGGAACAATTTTTGCACAGGGGTTATTTAACTGACTGGAGAAACCGTGATTTGTAACAGGGGTTTCTGTGGGCTCATAGTGTTCAGGGAATGGTCCATCAACAAGACCGGTTCCATAAAGCTGTCCAAGCCCGTCAGGAAGCATTATAAATGGGTTTTTCCCACCTTCCTGAGAAATAGGAGGTGCACCGCCATCTGCAACATCACCTTCCCAGTCTTTGCCATTCCATTTTATAACTGTTCTTTCAGGATCCCAGGGTTGCCCGTTTTTATCAACCGATGCTCTGTTGTAGAGTATCCATCTGTTCATAGGCCATGTCCAGGCATAGTTTGGAAAAATTCCAACCTTTTTTTGTAAAGGAGTCTGTTCAAGGCTGGTACGCTTTAGTCTGTTTTCTTTATCAGTTACGCTTCCTGCAGCAAGCCACATGAGAGATGCTGTGGTGCCATCATCCTGAAAATCTCCAAAACCGGAAAGCTGTTTCCCCTTGTTTGGCCCTTCAGTGAACCATCCGCTTATACGCTTTGCCACTTCA